>JAAYUB010000023.1 GCA_012517875.1 Acidobacteriota bacterium
AAGGTTGGAAGGTTGGAAGGTTGGAAGGTTGGAAGGTTGGAAGGTTGGAAGGTTGGAAGGTTGGAAGGTTGGAAGGTTGGAAGGTTGGAAGGTTTAAAAGTATTTGGTATTCCGATGGTTGAACCTTCAAACAGTCAAACGTTTAAACTTTTAACTATCTACTGATTGTCTCTCGTACAGAATCCCGTGGATGTAGGGCTCCCGTCGGGCGAGCGCCAGCGCCGCGGCGCGGTCGGCCGGATCATGCCCGGCGGGCACCGGCTGCCAGGCCTCGTAGAGTCGGTCCCAGGTGAGCCGCTCCATGTCGTAGGTGATGCACGGACTGACCGCGACCACCACGGCAAAGCCGGGGTGGCGCAGCGCCCGGGCGATGACGTCGCCCAAGACATCGGGCTTGCCGGCCCAGCCGCGGCCGGCCAGCGTCGCGCCCGCCACCAGCGCCGTCGTCAGCGGATCCGCGGCGCCGACGGGCGAGGGGAGGCCGTGGATCAGCCCGCAGCGGCCGTTGTCCACAATGAGCGTGGTCACCGGCAGGTTCCGGGCCGCCGCTGCGAACAGTCCGCCCGCCCCGGAGGCCAGGATGTCGGCATCGCCACCCACGGCCACCACCGTCAGGTCGGGTCGGGCCAGCTTGGCGCCGGCGGCCACGGCCAGCGCGGTGCCGGCCAGCGCCTCGATGCCGTACCCCCGCAGACTGCGGGGCATCCACGCCGCGCATCCCGCCCCAGCGACGAACACCAACTGGTGGGGCGGTACCTGCGCCGCCGCCGCTCCGCGGGTCAGAGCCAGAGCCACGCCATGGTAGCCGCAGCCGGGGCACCAGGTGGCCGGCTGGGCCGAGCGATAGCCCAGCTCGCCGCTGCGCCGCACCCGCTCCATCTGACGGGCCAGCTCCGTCCCCATGATGGGATTGACGCGCTCGTGGTCACTCATGGCGTTTCCCCTTCGCCTCGGCAGGCGGCATGGCCTCCGCAATGCCGGCCAGGAGTTCCGATTCCGTGAGCGGCTCGGCGCCCGCCCGTCCCAGGCGCGCCACCGGGCGGGCCAGGGCGTGCTCCAGCAGCCCCGCCAGCTGTCCCGAGGCGTTGAGTTCCGCTGCGCCCAGCACCCGGCAGCGCGCCGCAAACACCGCCAGCGCCGGCCGCTGGAGCGGCCAAACCAGCCGGGGGAAGCAGCCGCCGACGCGCAGGCCGCGGGCGGCGGCGGCGCGGAGCGCCTCCCGCGCCGGCTCGATGGCGGCGCCCCAGGCGACCAGTCCCAAGTCGAGCGGCCCGTCGTCGCCGAACGTCTCGGGCGGCGTCCAGCCGGCGGCCAGTGCGTTTAGGCGGCCGCGGTGCAGCCCCACGGCGATCGGGCACGAGGCCACGGCTTCGGTGGCGCCGCTCCGCTTGTCGGGCCCGCCGGCGGACACCAGACGCTCGCCGTCGGGCGTGCCGGGCGGCGCCCAGGATTCGTCCGGCGCCGGTGTCGCCGCCGCCAACGCCGCCGCCGCGTCGGGCAGCGGCCGTGGCCAGCCGACTGTCTCGCCCCGCTCCAGTTGGAGAAAGTCCGCCAGCACCACCGCCGGCGTCCGCCAGCGCGCGGCCAGCCACACCGCCAGGCAGACGGCATCGAAGCAGTCAGCAGTGCACGCCGGCGCCAGCACCGGCCGCTGCACGTCGTTCAGACCATGGACCGCGGCCAGCAGATCCCCCTGCCCCGTCGAGGTGCCCAGCGCCGCCGCCGGTCCCGCGGTCTGAACGTGCACCACCACCAGCGGCAGGCCGGCTGCGGCTGCCTGGTCCAGCAGAGGGCCCGTCGCGGCCAGGCCGGAACCGACCGTGATCGCCACGGCGCTCCGGCCGGCGGCGACGGCGCCGTAGGCGTGCGCCGCCGCCGTGGCGGCGTCGGCTGCCAGGACCAGCACCGGCCGCTCGTCCGCCGGCAACCGTTCCAGGTCCGCGCGGATCCGGTTCGCCGGCGTCACGGGATAAAACGCCACCAGCCGGACGCCCGCCGCGGCACAGGCGGCGGCGATCGCCGCGGCTCCGGTCACCAGCGCCAGGGCCGGTCGTTCGTCGGGCGCCGGCAGAGCCCGCCACGGGTGGGTGGCTACCAGGCGGGTTCGGGCGTATTCGAATCCCATCTCGAACGAACGGAGGGCGGCGTCCCGGACCGTCTCCGCCTGTCCCGCAAAATGGTCCGCGACGGCCGGTGGGAAGGCGGCGGCCGGCAGATCCAGCAGGGCGGCCACTGCGCCGAGGGCGACGAAATTGCGGCCGCGGCCGAAGCTCTCCGCATGCGCCGCCAGATCACGGAACGGGACGCCATAGCCGAACATCCCCGGCGCGATGTAGCCGGCGACGGCCATGTCTTCAGCGACGTAGCCGGGCGGATTGTTTTCGTACAGGACCAGCCCGTCCGCGTTGAGGCGGGGCAGCTCCGGGATGGTGAGCGGGTCGCTCAGCGCCACCAGCACGTCCACCCGCTCGCACGGTCCGCGCAGCGGCTCGCGGGTGATCGCAGTATAGGCCAGCGTCTTTCCGGCGCCGCGGATTTCCGCCGGGAACGCCGCCGCGTGGCGGGCGTGCAGTCCAAGACCCGCCGCCGCGCGCGCCAGCACCCGTCCGGCTGCGCGCGCGCCGTCACCGGCCCGCCCGCAGAAGCAGACCACCAGGTCGCCGGCAATGGGACGGCGCGACCCCTTCACATCCGCCTCCACCAGCAGGTGTTGACCACGATGCCCTCATACTCCAGGGCGCTGGCGGGCGCCTGCCCCGCCGGCTGCATCTGTCCCAGCAGGTTGCGCGCGGCCACCTCGCCAAGTTTTTCGGCGTTGGGCCAGCCGATGGACACCCAGTAGTTCCGCAACGCCGGATTGTAGACCTGGGCGCAGTCGCCCGCGGCATAGATGTCCGGCAGATTGGTCTTCAGGTACTCGTTGACCAGCAGGCCGCGATCGACGTCCAGGCCGGTGCCCAACAGGAAGTCCACATCGGGCACCAGCCCGAAGAACGCGCCCACCATATCCGCCCGCAACCGCTCCCCCGCCCGGGTAGTTACGCGATAGCCGCCCGACGCAAGCGGCTCCACGTGGATCAGGGCGTCATCCAGCCGCACGTCGATTCCCGCCCGCGTGAGCCGCTCGGCGAACTCGGCGCGTCGCTCGGGGGTCAGCTCCAGCGGCCAGAAGGCGTCCGCGTCCACGAGGAAGGTGACCGCCTTGCCCAGGCGGACCAAGGCACCGGCCAGTCGGACGCTCACCAGATCACCGCCCACCACCACCACATCGCGGATGCCGTCGAGGCGCTCCCGCAGCTGCCGGGCGTCGGCCAGGGTCTTGACGGTGGTGAAGCACGCCCGGTAGGCGTAATAGATTTCCGGCAGCCGCGGCTTGCCGCCGGTGCAGAGCAACAGTCGCGTGTAGCGCACCTTCTCCATATGCTTGAGGTAAAGCACCTTCTCCTGCGGATCGACCCGGGTGACGCGCTGGCCGAGGCGAAGGCGGATCCGGTGCTTCTGGTAGTGCTGCGGGGTGCGAACCAGCAGGTCGTCCTCACCGGCCGTGCCGGCCAGATAGTCGGCCAGGCGGTGGCGGTGATAGAAATGGAAAAACTCGTCGGAGATCAGCGTGATCCGGGCATCCTTGTCGCCCCGACGCAGCACGTCCGCCGCCCGATTGGCCGCCGCGCCGTTGCCGATGATGACAAAATGTTCCGGACTCACCGTGTCACTCCGCTCGTTCCGCTGGCCCTTCGCCTCACCCTGGATCCCGTCATGGTCGGTTCCATGATGCTCACTCACCTGCCGCGACGTCGGCAATTTCCACGCGCTCCACCTCGATGCAGCGGGTAGGACACACCCGGAGGCAGAGGCCGCACCGAATGCACCGGACGCTGTCGATCACCACCGCCGCCGCCTCATCCCAGCGCTCGGTCCAGACGGGCGGCATCCCGGGTCCGGCCGCCGCGGCCGGGCCGATGCAGTCGCGGGGGCAGACGGCGGCACACAAACCGCAGGCGATGCAGTCCGCCAGCCGGATCTCGTATTTCATGTGGCACAGGTAGCAACGGTGGGACTCCCGCTCCCCCACCGGGGCCGGAAATCCGGTCTTCACCACGGCGCCGAACGCGGCCAAGCGCTGAGGCACGGCGAGCATGGGCATGTCGGCGCGGGGGATGAAGTCCCAGGCCCTCGGCCGGGGAGTGTCGGCGGACGGCCGCACCCGAACCACCCGGCGCAGGCGCCGCGCGCCGGTCAGGTATTCGTCCACCGCCTGGGCCACGCGGCGGGCGTGGCCCATGGCCTCGATCACCGTGGCCGCGCCGGTGCAGAAGTCGCCCGCGGCAAAAAGGCCCGGCACCTCACAGGTGCCGTGGCGGGGATCGAAGCGGGGTGCGGCGCCAAACGCGGCGGCCGCCAGGGTTGTGTCGGCATACTGGCCGGTCGCAGCGATGACCATGTCGGCGGCGAAGACGAACTCGGAGCCCTCGATGGCCACCGGCATCCGTTGGCCGTATTTGCCCACGGGTCCCAGGCGGTTGCGGGCGAACACCACGCCCTCCACCCGGTCGGAGCCTGCGATTTGCATCGAGGACACCAGGTTCAGGTAGCGGACGCCCTCGCGCTTGGTCTCGAGGATCTCCTCCCGGGTGACCCAGAGGTCCTCCTCGGTGGTCCGAACGCAGAGGTACGACTCCGCGGCGCCCAGGCGCAGCACCGAGCGGGCGCAATCATGGGCGGTGAATCCGCCGCCGATCGTCACGACGCGCCGTCCCACGGCTGGCGGACGACCGTCGTTGACGTTCATCATGAAATCCAGGCCGCTGTGGACCCCGGGAAGATCGCCGCTGGGGATGGCCAGGCCCCGCGCCAAGCTTGTGCCCGTGGCCAGCACCACCGCCTGGTGACGCGCCAGCAGCTCCGGCACGGTGATGTCATGCCCGACGTGGACGCCGGTCTTCACGATGATCCCGGAGTCCAGGAGGCGGCCGATCTCGGCTTCCACCAACTCCCGCGGCAGGCGGAACACGGGAATGCCATACATCAGCATGCCCCCCAGCCTGGGCATGGCTTCATAGACCGTAACGCCATGGCCCAGCGCGGCCAGTAACTGGGCGGCGGCCAGTCCGGCCGGCCCGCCGCCCACCACCCCCACGGTGCAGCCCGAATCGGGGAACAGGCGGTCCGGCCACTGATGGTCCTGGTTGCGGAAGTCGGCGGCCACGCGCTTCAGATGGCAAATGGCCACCGGCTCGCCCAGGTCGGGCTCGCCGTGGCGGCAGGCCGCCTCGCAGGGTCGGGAACAGACGTGGCCCAGCACGCCTGGGATCAGGTTGGTGGCCCGGTTGATGAGGTACGACTTGTCGCGGTCGCCGCCGGCGATGGCAAAGATGTAGTCGGGCACGTCGGTGAGCACCGGGCAGGCCCACTGGCACGGCACATTGAGGCGGACAAACTCGAAGTCGTCGGGGTGGTCGCTGCGCCGAGTCCGCCGGCGCACGGGCCGGCGCAGGGCCTCCGCCTCCCGGGCCTCGTCGACGGCAGCGGCCCGTCGGCGCAGTCTCGACGGACCGGCCTTCGGTGGTTCCACCGGCGGCGCGGCAGTCGGCGACACCACTGGTTCCGCCGCCGGCGGGGCCTCCGGCGGGACGGTTTCAGGCGGAGTCGTCTTTACGGATGCGTTGGGCGGTTGGTCGGCCGCAGACGCCAAGGGCTGAACGGGGGTCGTGTCCGCCTCGCAGAGTACCGTTTCCGGTGACGTCGTTGGCGGCGTGATCTCGGGCCGTGCCGGTCGCCGGCTGGCTTTCGGGCCTGCCCCTGCCTGTTTCACCTTCCCGGTTTTTTCGATCGGAACAGTCGTAGATATCGTCTGGAACCGTTGAGCGGCCTCCCGCTCTTTCAGGACGGCCTTCGCAGATCGCCGGACCGGGGCGGTCTTCGGGGGCGCCTTGGGCTTTGCAGCCGCTTTCGCGGCGGGGCCGGCGGTCTGAGTCCTTCGGCCCGCGCCCGCAGAGGTCCGGTCTTTCTCGGCTGCAAGGTCCTTTGCTTTGATCGGGCGTCCTCCCGCCTTCGGAGCGCGGGTCGCTTCCGGCAGGGTGCGATCGGCAGACGTCGATACAGAATCCGACCGCTTCGGGGTATGCCCCGCCGTTTTCGAGACTTTCTTGCGAATTCGTCTCATCCCGCGTGCGCTCCTGCCCGGTCGGGGCGGGTTGCATCAATTCCATCAGAAGGTTAGTCCGTCTTCCGCATTATAGATTTTTGATTCGGAACGGTCAACCGTCCATGGCGACATGAATGAAATTGTCATCGGCAGCCTCTGCCTATTAATCACCATATCGCTATTATTATCAATATATTCAATATAATCCGCAGATTGGGAGGCCACCCCGCCCAAGACGTGTGGACGGAAACGCCCTGAGCAGCGAAGAACCGGCCCCGGCCAGGCTGACGGCCCTCCACCAACAGCCGTCACTTCGAAGGGGTATCAGACTCCGAATGTGCTGCGCCGATGACTACCGCTCATTCCGGCTCTTGATTCCTCGCGGGATACCCGTCTCCCCGGGGGCCAGCCCTGTTGAAATATCAGACAATCCATGCAGCCTTGGGCTGATAGTGCGAGGTTCTCATTCGACAGCCTTCGAGTCTCATGAACGGGTGGTGGATCTTCCGCGGGGCGGGGTTCGGCGGATCAGTCGCGGGACGGCGTCAGGGAGGTCCAGATCTTGAGAACTTCATCGGAGAGCGCCAGCGGGGAGAACGGCTTGGCAATGAGCCCGGCGGCACCGGCGTTGCGGTAGCGCCGGACGTCGGCGCCGCCGGTTTTGGCCGTGAGAAACACCACCGGCACCTGCGCCGTGTCTGGCAGCTCGCGGAGCGCCCGCAAGGTATCCAGGCCGTCCAGGTCCGGCATGAATTCGTCCAGCAGCACGAGGTCGGGACGGAATTCGCCGCAGGCGGCGATCGCCTCGGCGCCCGAGGCGCACACCCGCACGGTGAAACCGCCCACCTCCGCCAAGGCCAGTCTGGCCAGGTCGCGCACCGACGAGTCGTCATCCACGACGAGGATCCGCTTGAGGCTGTCCGAACTCATACCCTCTCCTCGGCGGCCGGTCGGGGGGCCGGCCGGTGAATCACTCGATCACCACGTTGGTGGCCACTTCATACAGGATGCCGAGCGCCTTGTGGATCCGGGCGGCGTCGGCGGCCGGCGGCGGCCGGTCGCTCCGGCGCCACGGGTCGAGGAGTTCCTCCAGCTCCCGGGCCAGCGTGCTCACCGCCGGAAAGCCGAAGGAGGCCCCGGTGCCGGCCAGGTTGTGCACGCGGGTGTACAGCTCGCCGGCCACTTCGGGCGCCCATTCCTGGAGAAGATTTTCCCAAAACACCGAGATCTCGGTGGCCTTGAAGGGCAGTTCGGCGGCGAACTGGCGGCGCAGGGCGTCCAGCCCCGCCTGGGCGGCAGGCGAGAGCTTGCGCGCCGCCGGCCGCGGCTGATCCGCCTCGACGTAGCGGCCAACCTTTTCGAGAAACGCCTCCAGCTCGAATGGCTTGTGGATGAAATCGTTCGCGCCGTAGCGCATCCCCTCGTACTGGTATTTCACGCTCTTGTAGATGGAGGTCATCATGATCACGGCAATGCTGGCCAGATCGGTATCCTGCTTGATCCGGCGGCAGAGATCGAAGCCGTTCATCTTCGGGAGCAGGAGGTCGGTGACCACCAGGCCGGGCTTGACCTGCTGGATCAGCTCGAAGCCGGCCTGGCCATCCGTCGCCGTGTGTACCTCGAAGCCGCGGGAGGAGAGCTGGGTCTGGAGGAATTCCAGCAGCGTGGTCTCGTCGTCGATGATGACAATCCGGTTATTCATTCGCTCCAACACCCGGGGCTAACCGGCGAACCGGGTCACTTCGTGTTCTTTTTTTTCGCGAACAGGGCCAGGAGCTGCTGGCCGAAGCTTTGTTTCTTCTCCGCGGACAGCGCGGCGTACTGGTGAATTTCGCCGGGGTCCAGCCAGATGCCGTGGCAGCAGGGGCACTCGTCGATCTCCAATCCCTCGAGGTCGACGGTGTGGAGCGTGTCGCCGCACTTGGGGCAATGCATATAGTGGAGATCCTTCAGCCGCTGGCGTTCTTCGGTCCGCCTCCGGGCGGCGATCTTTTCCAGACGGAGTTTCTCTTCCTGTTGAGCCCAAGCCTCTTCTTTCTCGTCGCCGTGGCGAACCATGCGCGCACCTCCGCAGGGATGGGCGTCTCGTATCGGACGTGATGGTATTCTACGGAGCGCGCCGGAGTTTTGCAAGAACCAATCCGCCTCAGGCGCCGGGCGCATCGCCGGTCCAGCCGAAAGCGACCAGGAGCGGAGCCCAGACCGCGGGCGGCGCCGCCTCCACGGCGACCGGTTCGCCCGTGTGCGGGTGGCGGAAGGCGAGGCGGCGGGCGAAAAGGAGGAGGCCGGCCAGGCCGAATTCGGACCGGACGAAGCGGTTCTGGACACCGTCGCCGTATGTGGTGTCGCCGATGATCGGGTGGCTCACATGGTGAAAGTGACGCCGGAGCTGGTGCCGCCGCCCCGTGCGCGGCCGCGCCTCCACCAACGAGAAACGGGCGCTGGGCAGACGGCCCACGGGCCGAGGCAGTTCCAGCGTCGCCAGGCGGCGGTACTCGGTCACGGCCGGGAGGGCCGGCCGCCCGGACCGAGGCCCCAAGGCATGATCGATCCGGCCGCCGGCCGGGGTGAACCCGCGCACCACGGCCAGATAGTCCTTCGCGGGGGTGTGTTCCCGGAACTGGCTGGCCAGGTCGGCGGCGGCTTCTGGGGTCAGGGCGAAGAGGAGCACGCCGGAGGTGGCGCGGTCCAGCCGGTGGACCGGGTACACCCACCGGCCGAGCTGGCTGCGCAGGCGCTGGAGGCAGGACGCCTCGCCGGGAGATTCGGCGGTGGGATGCACATGCAGGCCCGCCGGCTTGAGCACCGCTACGCAGTGGTGGTCGTGATGCAGGATGGTCAGCGATCCCACGGGGCCTCCGGGTTTGCCCGAGTCGCGGCGCCGGTTGGCGCGGCCGCCGCAGTGTCAGATTCGGATCCCGCATCCGGAATGATGCCATTATACAAGATGGTCACCGGCGCGCGCGATCCCGACCGGCTGGTGCAAAATATTCAGACACTCCACCATGATTTTGGCCGATAATAATTTGATAGACAACTTCCAGGAGAACGGCCATGAGTAAATGGGGCCTGTTGCTCGCCGCACTCGCGCTGACTGCCTCCGTTCAGGCGGCCATCCCCCAACCGGAGCGTGACGCCCTGCTGGCGCTGTACACCGCCACGGGAGGCGACAGCTGGACGCAGCGGGACAACTGGCTGGGCGCACCCGGCACCGAGTGCTCCTGGTTCGGCGTGCAGTGCGACGACGCCGGCTCCCACGTAATCGCCCTGTATCTGAACGGCAACAACCTGTCGGGCCCCCTCCCCGCGGCGCTGGCGTCGCTGACGGAGTTGCGGGAGATTTACATGTCCGAGAACAGCCTCACGGGTTCCATCCCGGCGACGCTGGGCGACTTGTCGCAGCTCCAGAGCCTCAACCTTTCAGGCAACCGGCTGGCGGGCGCGATCCCGCCCGAGCTGGGCGACCTGTCGCAACTGGCGGTCCTCATGCTGGGTTACAACCAGCTCACCGGTCCCATCCCCTCCACGCTGGGCAGCCTGGACCGGCTCCGGGCACTTGGTTTGACTCATAACCTCCTGAGCGGTCCGATCCCTGCGAACATCGGCGCGTTGAGCCAGTTGGAAATCCTGTTTCTGGATGAGAACCGGCTCAGCGGCGCCATCCCTGCTGAATTGGGCAACCTGACCGCGCTCCGCGAGCTGTCGCTGCGCGGCAACATGCTGTCCGGCGGCATCCCGGCGGCACTGGGCGGGCTGTCACAATTGGTCCAACTTGATTTGGGCGACAACGACCTGGGGGGTCCCATTCCCGTCGAACTGGGCAACCTGACGGCGCTCCGGGCGCTCGATGTTTCGCTGAATCATCTGACGGGGAACATTCCCATCGAACTGGGGGGGCTGACCCAGTTGCGGTGGCTCAGTGTCGGCACCAACCGTCTGGACGGACCGATTCCCGAGAGCCTGGGAGGCCTGACGGAACTCCGTTTCCTGATACTGTACGACAACACCTTGACCGGGTACATCCCGGCGGCGCTGGCCAATCTGACTCTGCTCGAGGAGCTGCATCTGTCGAGCAACCATCTGATCGGTCCCATCCCCCCCGAACTGGGCCAATTGGCCAACCTGCTCACTCTGAACTTGGGCGAGAACCATCTCAGCGGATCCATCCCGGCGGCCCTGGGCGGACTGACCCAATTGCGCTACCTCTATCTGGGAGGCAATCGCCTGTACGGATCCATCCCGCCGGAACTGGGCAATCTGGCGAACCTGCAGCTGCTGGATCTCACGGGGAACCAGCTGAGCGGGTCGCTGCCCGACACGCTGGGCCAGCTCAGTCAGCTCCTGGAACTGCGCCTGAGCTGGAACCAGTTCGCGGGTCCAATCCCCGACAGCTTCAGCGGCTTGGCGAATCTGGTGAATCTGGAGCTGGTGGGGAACCAGATGGCCGGGCCGTTCCCCGCCTATCTCGGGGCGCTGCCCCACCTGCAGCACATCGACGCCGCGTGGAACCAGTTCAGCGGCCCCATCCCGCCGGAGCTGGGCAACCTCACCGAGCTGCGGTTCCTCGGATTGGACGGCAACGCCTTCGAGGGCGACATCCCTCCCGCGCTGGGCAATCTGGCCCAGTTGGAGTACCTGGTCCTGGGGTACAACCACCTGACGGGCCCGATTCCGGAGGAAATCGGGAACCTGGTTCTGCTGCGCTATCTGTGGCTGTATGGCAATGCCCTGTCCGGCGAGGTGCCGGCCACGTTCAGCCAGCTCACCGCTTTGGAGGCCGGGGGCGGGCTGGAACTGCGCTGGAATGCGCTGTCGTGCTCCGACGACGCCTTGCTGGCATACCTGAACACGCGGCACGCCGAGGGGGATTTCCTGTCGTCCCAGACCCTGCCGCCCACGAATTTCCGCGTCATCGAGAACCAGACCGCCGGCGCGTTCGAGCTGCGCTGGGATCCGGCCAGCCTGCAGGCGGGCAAGGGCGGTTATCTGATCGCGGCGGCCGCCCTCGGCGGACCGTGGCAGATCCGGGCCCTGATCCCGGACAAGGAAGCCACCCGGTTCAACGGCTGTTTGTGCGGCTCGGGCGATCAGAATTTCATCATCAAAACGATCACCCGGCCCCACGGCATGAATCCGAACGTGGTGACCAGTTCGGCCAGTCCCATGGTGTTGGTCTCGCGTTCGGTCACGCCCGCGGGCACGGTGGGCGTCCTGTTCGACTCGACGCGGACCGGCAAGGTGTTTCAGGACAGCCCCTGTCAGATTCTGCCCGCGTCGTTCCTTGTGTTCGCCATCGACCCGGCGGCGTTCGCCGACGTCACCGCGTCGAACCCGGCGGTGATCCGGATTTCGCTGCCGCCGGGAGCGCGACTGGGGACGTCCTTGGCCGACGGCACCTTGGCCACCACCGCCCCGATGCCCAGCGCCGGCGAATGGACGCCCTCGCTGGCCGTGGTGGAATTCGCCCCGAAAAAGGACGGCACCTTTGCGCCGGTGCCGGGCAATCCGTTGCTGCCGACCATCGGCCCCCACGCCGTGCAACTGCTCCGCTACATGGAGGGGGAGCTCGAGATCCTCGTCCGGATCACTGAGAGCACGGCCAGCTGGACGCCCTCGGCACCCGGCCGCTTCATCGGCTTCGCCATGGGGCTGGGCGCGGGCGTCTGGCCGGCCGACGAGTTCAGCAACTGGGGCCCGGACTACATCGGCGCCCAACACGACACGATGTTCTACATGAACCTGCGGTCATACCAGTTCGAATTGTTTGACAACGCGTTCACCGTCAGCGTCTGCGCCTTTCGGCAGGCCGACGGCACCGGGTTACCGGTGGCATTCCAGCCGTCGTGCGCGCACCTGTTCACCGCCACGGAGGTCCACCCGGGGCCGCCGCCGGCTGCGTCGCTGCTGAACCCCGACACGCTGGATTTCGACCAGGTGGACCTCAACCAGGACGGTTTCACCGACCTGCTGAGCATCGCGGCGGGGCAGCAGCGGATGTACATCGCTTTCGGTTTGCCCGGCGGAGCCTTCTCACGGGTGGAGTGGCTGATGACGGACTTTCAGCCGCAGACTCTGGACATCGCCGACGTGACGGACGACGGCCGGCCTGACGTGCTCCTGGGCGGTGCGGATGGTGCGTTGCACATCTTCGAATGGACCCAGCTCTTCGGCGTCGGCAAGGCGGCCGTGCTCCGCCAAGCGGCGCCGGCGGTGCAGCTGAAGCTGGCCGGCGTGCCCACCGATTCGCTGGTGACGGACATCAGCGGTGACGGGCAATCCGATTATGTGTTCTGCGAGGCGGCGACGAACACGCTGAACCTGATGTTCGGGTCCGACTTCACCACCACCGTCAGCTACGCCACGGGCCAGGGCCCGCAGGCGCTCGCGACCGGCGATTTTGACGGTGACACGGAACCTGACGTCGCCGTGGCCAACGCGGTGGCGAGCTCGGTGTCGGTGTACCTCAACGACGGCGCCGGGGGATTCACCCCGACGGAAGTGGCAGGAATCAGCGCTGGTCCGGTGGACATCGAGTCGGCCGACTTCAACGCCGACGGGTTGGCCGACCTGGTCCTGGCGGCGCAGGGCGACAAGGCGATCCAGGTGCTGTTGGCGAGCGCGGGCGGTGCGTTCGCGCCGGGCCACGGGCAGAAGGTCTTCTTCCAGCAGACGCCGTCGGCGGTGCTGGCGGAAAATTTCGACGGCCAGAACGGCCCGGACGCCCTGGTAGGTTTCTCCGACTACTACAAACTGGCACTCTGCACCACCGACACCGCCGGCTCGCTGGCGTTTGCGTTTTCCATCGACATCCGGGGGGACGTGGAAGTGGATCCCCTCAACGGCAGCGTAACCCTGGACGCCGACCAGGTGCTCTCGGTGGCCGGCGGGACCGCCTACGGCGGGATCTCGTCGCGGCAGGGCGTGGCGGTGGTGCAGGACCACGGCATCGGCGTGCTCCACTTCCCGCGCAGCCGGCACCTGTCGTTTTCGGTGGTCAACCTGGACGACGCCAGCGGTCTGCTGACGTTGGACCTCTACGACGACGCCTTGGGCAACCCGGTGCGGGCGGTGACCGCCGCCATCTCCGCCGGCGCGCAGTACGCCCGCTACCTCACCGACGGCTCGCTGCTGGGCAGCGACGCCGACCACGCCGGGCGGTGGGTGCGCGGCTTCCTGACCAACGAGAACATGCACGGGATGTGGCTGGCGAACAACGGCGACGACCTGCAGTACCTGGACGGCACCCGCCTGCTGGACGTGCGCGACGCCCGCACCGGACTCGCCTTCCCGGTGCTGGACGACGCAACCGGCCATGCCACGGAACTCCTGCTCATCAACCCGAACCGGGAGCAGGCGCAGGCGGTGCTCACGCTGTACGGCGCCGACGGGGCCAGCCGCGACACCTACGCGGTGACGCTGGGCGGACGGACGCGCCGCGTCCTCGACGCGGCGACCATCTTCCCGTCGTTCACGTCGGCGGACTCGATTCAGGTCCAATCGGACCGGGCGTTGCTCGGTGTGGAGCTGTTCGGGGACGGCTCAGCGCTGGCCTGCCTGGCGGCCATGCCCACCGCCGCCGACGCGGTGACGCTCTACGCGCCCCACGTGGCCGACGGCGATTTCGGCATCGTCTACGACTGCCGGCTGGACCTGGTCAACACAGGCATCGAGGCGGCGACGGTGGCGCTGACCCTCTTCGACGACACGGGCACGGAACTGGGCACCGCCGACGCGACACTTCCGGCCCACGGCAAGCAGTCGTGGGACGTGTCCGAGCTGTTCGGTCTGACGGGCGCGGTAACCGGCTGGCTGCGGGCCGATCCCGGCAGCTCCCCCGGCGTGGTGGGGAGCGTGACGTTCGGCGGGACGAGCGGCGCGTTCGTCTCCAGCCTGCCGCTCCAGGACGCCGGCAACAGCCGGTTTCTGATGGGGCACATCGCCAACGGCACCATCGGCGCCGTGTCCTACTTCACCGGGATCGCCATCGTCAACCCCGAGACCACCGCAGGCGGCGAAGTGCCGGTGCAGGTCACCGCCTACGACCAGAACGGTCAACTGCTGGACACGCGGATCGTGGTCCTTTCCAGCCAGGAGCGGATAGTCAGCCTGCTTCACCAGGTGATGCCCGGGTTGACCAGCTTGTTCGGGGGATATCTCATTGTCGAAAACCTCTCGTACTCCGACGGGATCCTGGTGTTCCAGTTGTTCGGCGACACGTCGCTCCAGTTTCTGAGCGCCGTCCCCGCGATCCCCTTGGACTGAGGCGACGGCAAACGAATTCACGAACCGGAGAAGCGGCGAAAGTCCGCCGGCGGCAGGAGGGGACTACGGCGTGGTGCGGAGCAGCATGGTGGCGCTGCGCTGGACCGTGGGGAGCACGATCATGTCGAGCACGTTCACATGCTCGGGGGCGTTGGCCACATAGTGGACCGCGTCGGCGATGTCCGCCGGCGTGAGCGGCTGCGTGTTCGCGTAGACCTGGGCCGCCCGGCCGGCATCGCCGTGGAACCGCACCAAGGAAAACTCCGTCTCCACGAGGCCGGGGCTCACGCATGAGACGCGCAGCGGCGTGCCGTACAGATCCATGTTCATCCCCTCGGTCAGCGCTCGCACCGCGAACTTGGTGGCGTTATACACGTTGCCATTGGGGTAAACCTGCCGGCCGGCGATGCTGCCGATGTTGATGACGTGGCCGCGCCCGGCCGCCAGCATCGGCGGGATGAGGCGGCGCGACACGAGCAGCAGCCCGCGCACGTTGGTGTCGATCATGCGGTCCCAGTCGTCGACAGACCCCTCGTGGAGCTTGTCGAGTCCCGCGGCCAGACCGGCGTTGTTCACCAGCACGTGGGGCACCAGGCCGCGGGCTTCGAGCGCGTCGCCGAAGGCGGCAACCGCAGCGGCGTCGCGCACGTCGAGGGTGAACACGTCCACCGATGCGGCCCCCGCGTCCCGCAGTCCCGCGGCCATCGCCTCGAGACGGTCCGCGCGGCGAGCGGCCAGCACCAGCCGCGCCCCGGCGGCGGCGAAACGCTCGGCGCACGCCTGCCCGATGCCGGCGCTGGCGCCGGTGATGACGACGATCCGGTCCTTCATTCGGTTCATGTTCGCTCCTGTTTCATTAATCGCGTCAGATCCGGCAGAGTGTCCTGAGTTTGAAACGAGAACAAAAACTTGCCCGGCGTCTTGGCGCCCTGGCGAGCCTTGTAGACCGTCGGGCTACCCGTAGCCCAGCTCCCGTAGCCGCTCCTCGGAGAATCCGAAGTGGTGGGCCACCTCGTGCATGACCGTCTTGCGGATCTCCCGGACCACCTGCCGCGGCGTGCGGCACGCGCGCAGGATGGGGCGGCGGAAGATAAGGATCCGGTCGGGCATGGGGAAGAGGTGGAAGGCACTCTTCCGCGTCTCGGGGATGCCCTGGTAGAGCCCGAACAGGGAGCCGCCGCCGCGGATCCCCACCTCGCGCAGCAGCTCGCGCGACGGCTCGTCCTCGACGAGGATCTCCACGTTCTCGAGTTTCTCCAGGAATTCCGCCGGAATTTCCTCCAGCGCCTGGTCCACCAGTTCCTCGAATTCCTGCCGCGTCAGCATGGCCGGCCCTCCGCTCCCCATTAAAGACGGCGCGCGCGCCGCCGTCAAGCCGAAAAACCGATCCCTCGCCGTGGCTGCCGCCGCCGCGTGTTTCTGGTAGAATAGCCCTTCGGATCGCCCGGCGATCCCATCCCGACTCCGGAGCGAACGCCATGACCGACTTTGACCGCCTCTTCTCGCGCGGCGCCCGGGCCATGCAGCCGAGCCCCATCCGCCGCATGGCCGGACTGATCAACCAGCCGGGCGTGATCTCGTTCGCCGGCGGCGTGCCGAACCCGGCCACGTTTCCCGACGCCGACCTGAAACGGATCATGGACGACATCGTGGAGACCGACGGCTACCAGATCTTCCAGTACGGCGTCACCCGGGGCCTGGAGGCGTTCCGGCAGCAGCTCGTGACCATGCTGGCCGGGCGGGGCATCCGCGCCGCCGACGACGGGCTGATGGTCACCTCCGGCTCGCAGCAGGGGCTGGAGCTGTTGAGCCGCGTCCTGCTCGACCCCGGTGATGTGGTCCTCGTGGAGCTGCCCAGCTACATCGGCGCGCTGGCCTGCTTCCGCAACACGCTGGCCGAGATGGTGGGCGTGGCCCAGGACGCCGACGGCATCGTCCCCGAGGAGCTGGAGCGGACCATCGCCGCCCTCCGGGGCGCCGGCCGGACGATCAAACTGCTGTACGTCATCCCGAACTTTCAAAACCCGTCGGGGATCACCATCACGCCGGCGCGCCGGGCGGCGGTGCTGGAGCTGGCCCGCGCGCACGGCATCCTGGTGGTCGAAGACGACCCGTACGGCGAACTCTATTTTCCCGGGGTGACGCCCGAGTCACTGCGAGCGATGCGGGCCCTGCCCGGCGGCGAGGAGGTGGTCTACCTGAGCTCGTTCTCCAAGGTGGTCAGCCCCGGGCTGCGCACCGCGTTCATGGCCGCCCCGCCGCCGGTGATCCGCATGCTGGAGTTGGCCAAACAGGCGGCCGACCTGTGCTCCAGCAGCCTGGACCAGCGCCTGGTCTACGAGTACTGCAAGCGGGGTCTCTATGACCGCCACCTGGCCGAGGTGCGGCGGTTCTACGCCGCCAAGTGCGAGGTGATGCTGGCGGCGCTGGACCGGCACATGCCGGCCGAGATCGCCTGGACCCGGCCGCGGGGCGGGATGTTCGTCTGGCTGACCCTGCCCGCCGGACTCGACGCCGAGCCGCTGGCGGTGGAGGCGGTCCAAACGCTGAAGGTGGCGTTTATCCACGGCGCGCCGTTCTTCGTCAACGGGGCGGGCCGGAACACCCTCCGGCTGACCTTCGCCAAGGAGGATGCCGCCAAGATCGAAGAGGGGATCTGCCTGCTGGCGGGCTTCTTCAAGTCGAAACTCTGATCAGGTCTTCCCCTGGTCCTGGTCGTTGCCGGTCTCGCGGAGGATCGCGTCCACCTCCTCGTCCCGCAGCTCCGGGTCCAGCGCCACCGCCTCGATGAGCAGGCTCTGGGCGCGTCCCAGGTCGCCGAGCTCGTAGCAAATGATGCCGAGATAATATTTGGCGTCCGCGTTCCGCGGATAGGCCGCGACGTACTCCTCGAACAGCACCAGCGCCTCGGCCCAGCGCTCCAGCGCGTAGTAGTTGCGCGCCAGATTCCAGCGGGTGTCGGCGTTGTGCTCCAGGGCAAACGCCTTCTCGGTGTGCGTGAGAGCGAGCGCGTAGTCGGCCAGCCGTTCGTCCTCGTCGCCGAGCAGGATGCGGCCGAGGGCGGTGTGCGCCTCCAGGTTGGCGGCGTCCAGCTCCAGACAGCGCGAGAAGTCCTGCAGCGCGAGGCCCGGCTGGCGAGCTAGCAGGTGCAGTTCACCGTCGATCCGGAAGCGGTCGAGGCTGCCGGACGGGCACATGTCCCGGACCTGACGGTAGTACCGCTGGGCGCCCGAGGGGTCGGAATTGAGCATGGCCGTAGCAGCGAGGCTCTCGAGGACGGCCATCCGAAGCGGGCGTTCGGGGAGACCGACCCGCTCCAGCGCCAGCAACAGGACCTGCTCCGCCTCGCTCGCCCGACCCGCGTCGGCCAGAGACTGCCCGTAGACCCGGTAGTCCTTGGCGGTGAGCAGGCGGTCAGCCGCCTGCTGGTCGCCCAGCCGGAACTGGCAGATGCCCAGGTAATAGCGATAATCATCGTCGTCGGCGGACGTGGCCCACAGCTCCTCAAACAGGGGGCGGGCCTCGGCCCAGCGCTCCAGCCGGAAGTAATTGTAAGCCAAATGATAAGCCGTGGCCGGGCAGGGACTCAGTCGGTGGCAGGCCCGGTTGTGCGGCAGCGCCCGAACCGGGTCAGCAGCGGTGTCTCCTTTGATGCCCAGGTAGATGAGCCCGAGGTTATTGTGCGCGGACAGGTTATCCGGGTCCAGCTCCAACGCCCGGTCGAAGCACTGGACGGCCTCCGCGGTGCGCTGTTCCAGGAGCAGGAGAGCGCCGCGGGTGGCGGTCGCGGCAGCGCTGCCGGGATCCGCCAGTTCCAGCGCCCGGCGGTACCACGCCGCCGCTCGGGCCTTTTCCCCCCGGTTTTCGAGCAATACGCCGAGATGGAGACAGGCCCGCCGCTGGAGATCGCGGCTGGCTCTGCCGGACCAGTCCACGGCGAGCCGAAGGTTCTTTTCCGCGCCGTATGTCTCGTTGCGCCCGAACTGCGCTGTCGCCTCCCGCAGCCGGGCCGCAGCCTGCACCTCCCGGTACCTCATCCCCGACTGGACCGCCAAGTAGCCGACGCCGGCAACGCCGAGCGGCAGGGCGACCAGCAGCAGCAGCGTCGGGACCGGCCGGCTCGACAGGATCCAGACGGTGCCGCCGCCGGCCAAGGCCAGCGTGGCGAGGAGCCCGACCGCGATGGCGGCATCCAGCGCCACCATTGTCTCCGGATGGACGGGCCGGGTGAAGTAGGCTGACCTGTAGCGCAGCATCCAGACCACCTCGACAGCCAGAACAGCCAGGGCGGCCGGCCCGGCGGCGTACCCCCAGATGGTTCGCGAGAGTCTGAAATCGGCGCGGCCGCCGTTCCAGCCGGCGACGAGCCGGATCCAGAGGCCGCCCAGCGCACAGGTTGCCAGCCCAAGAGGGAGCGCGACCGCCAGGGCCGCCGCCCAGGCGGTGGTCCACCGGTCGGCCGGATAAGCGAAGTTCAACCGGGCGAGCACCTCGGTCGCGGCAAACCAGCCGGCCGCGCCGAGCAGCGCCAGGATCGGAACGAGCAGTGGCAGCCGGAGCCTGACAAGCCGCTCGCACAGGGTCACCGCAGCAGGCGGCGACGCCGGCGTCTCCGGTTGTGTGGAGGCGGTGGCGGTCACCGCGCCGGCAGGCGGCTCTGCCAACGATGGTGGTATCGGGTGGTCTGCGGCCATGGGTGCTCCGGACCCCGCGGCGGCGATCCGGCCGCAGGTCATTCCCTCTTATAACTCAAGGTTCCGGCGTTTGCAACGCGCAGCCGCCGGAGTTGCCTTTTCCGCCGGGTTCTGGTAAGGATGGAGGCATGGATCCGCTGCCGCTCCTGCACCGGTGCCAGCTGTGCGCCGGCATGAACGAGGAGGAACTCCGCAAGCTGGCCCGGATCGCCGCGTTTCGCCGGCTGGCGGCCGGCGAGACCCTGTTTCAGGAAGGTGATCCGGGCACGGGCTTCTTTGTCCTGCTCCAGGGTCGCGTCCGCGTGTACAAGGCGTCGCCGGAGGGGAAGGAGTACACGCTGCACCTGATCCAGCCGGGGATGATGTTCGCCGAGGTGGCCATCTTCACCGGCCATCCGTACCCCGCCTCCTGCCTCGCCATGGAGGATGCGCTGGTGGCGTTCTTCCCCCGGGAGGCGTTCCTGGCATTCCTGCGCGCCGAGCCGCAGGTGTCCATGAAGATCATCGCCTCGCTGGCCGGCTTCGTCCGCGAGTTCAACCGGCAGGTGGAGGCGCTGTCGCTGAAAGAGGTCCCCGCCCGGCTGGCCGCCTGGCTGCTGGCGGAGGCGGAGCGGCAGGGCGCCGACCGGCTGGTGTTGACCATTTTCAAGGGCGAGCTGGCCGCCCAGCTCGGCACCGTCGGCGAGACGCTGTCGCGGAACCTGCGCAAATTCAAGGAGGCCGGACTCATCCGCCTTGAGGGGAAGGCCATCACCATAGTCCGGCCGGAGGAGCTGGCCGACATCGCCAACGGCATCGGCCGGCTGTGACGCCGCCGATCCTACCGGCCCGCTTCCGCCACAACTTTATCCCGGCCTGACTGGAACCAGACAGCTGCCGCCCTCGTACAAAGACATTACCTATTTCCTCTGCATGGAGGCTTGTGATGAAGCGATTCGTGCCGATCCTGATCTGCCTGCTCGCCGTCGCGGCGACGGCGCAGGAGAATACCCGCCTGCTCCGTTTCCCGGCCATCCACGGTGACCAGATTGTGTTCACCTACGCCGGCGACCTGTACACGGTGCCGGCCGCCGGCGGCATCGCCCGCCCGCTGACGAGCCACGACGGCTTCGAGAGTTTTCCCCGTTTCTCCCCCGACGGCAAGCATGTGGCGTTCACCGGCCAGTACGACGGCAACACCGAGGTCTATCTGATTCCCGCTGAGGGGGGCGTCCCCCAGCGCCTGACCTGGACGGCGACGCTGGGCCGCGACGACGTCTCCGACCGCATGGGTCCCAACAACATCGTGATGGGCTGGACGCCCGCCGGTCGCGAGATCGTCTTCCGCTCGCGCATGCGCGAGTTCAACGACTTCAAGGGGCAGCTCTACCTGGTGGGACTCGACGGCGATCTGCCGCGGCAGCTCCCGCTGCCGCGCGGCGGCTTCTGCTCCTACTCTCCTGACGGCAAGCAGTTCGCCTACAACCGCGTGTTCCGCGAGTTCCGTACCTGGAAGCGCTACCGCGGCGGCCAGGCCGACGACATCTGGGTCTACGACTTCGCGACGAAGCAGACCGAGAACATCACCAACCACCCGGCCCAGGACATCATCCCCATGTGGCACGGCGACCGGATCTATTTTCTGTCCGACCGCGGCGCCAACGGCCGCATGAACCTGTACGTCTACGAGCGGGGCACCCGGAAAACCCGCCAGCTCACCGACTATGACGCGTACGACATCAAGTTCCCGTCGCTCGGCGACACCGCCATCGTCTTCGAGTACGGCGGCTGGATCCACCGGTTCGACCTGGCTACGGAGCAGGCGGTCCAGGTGCCCATCCGCGTGGCCACCGACCGGGCCGTCGCCCGGGGCGGGCTCACCGACGTCCAGAAGTACATCAACGATTTCGACATCGGTCCCGACGGCAAGCGCGCTGTGTTCAACGCCCGCGGCGACATCTTCACCGTCCCGGCCAAGAAGGGTGCCATCCGCAACCTGACCCGCACCCCCGGCGTCCACGACCGCGCCGCGGTCTGGTCGCCCGACGGCAAGTGGATCGCCTACATCTCCGACGCCAGCGGCGAGGACGAGATCTACATCATCCCGCAGTACGGCGATGGTCCCGCCAAACGACTCACCACCGGCGCCGACACCTACAAGTACGGCCTCGACTGGTCGCCTGACAGCACGCGCATTCTCTGGTCGGACAAGAAACTGCGGCTGTCCTATGTGGATGTTGAAACAGGCAAGGTGACGCTGGTGACCCAGGCGGAAGCCTGGGAGATCACCCAGGCCGACTGGGCCCCCGACAGCCAGTGGATCGCCTACGCTCAGCAGGAGCGTGAGGGGATGCCCCGGGTGTACCTCTACTCCGTGGCCGAGGCCAAGGCCTGGCCCGTGACCGACTCCTGGTACGCCTCCGGCGGCCCGTCGTTCAGCTCCGACGGCAAGTTCCTGTTCTTCACCTCCACCCGCGACTTCACCCCCACCTACGGCTTCACCGAGTTCAACACTGTCTACCAAAACGGCACCCGCGTCTACTTCGTGGCCCTGGCCAAGGAGACCGAGTCCCCCTTCAAGCCTGTCAGCGACGAGGTGGAAATCAAGCAGGACAAGCCGGCCAAGGCCGAAGGCGGCGAAAAACCAGCCGAGAAGGCGGCCGACAAGCCCGCCGACAAACCGACCGACAAGAAGGACGCCGCCGTCGCCGTAAAGGTGGACATCGACGGCCTGCCCGGCCGGATCATGGTCCTGCCCGTCACGCCGGCCAACTATTACGGCGTGAACGCCGTGGGTGATTCGGTGTATTACGTCCGGTTCGGCGCGCGCGACGAGCGACCCACTCTCCTCATATACGACCTCAAGGGACAGAAGGAAACCGATCTCGGCCCTGTGAACGGCTACTCGATTTCGGCCGACGGCAAGAAGATGCTGGTGGCGCAGAACCAGACTTACGGCATCATCGATCTACCCAAGGCGAAGATCGAGCTGAAAGACAAACTGGACCTGGCCGATCTCAAGGTCACCCTGGACCGCGCCGCCGAGTGGCGGCAGATCTACACCGAGTGCTGGCGCCAGATGCGCGACTTCTTCTACGCCCCCAACATGCACGGCGTGGACTGGGCGGGTGTCGAGAAGAAGTATGAGCCGCTGCTGGCGCACGTGGCGCACCGGGCCGACCTGACCTACATCATCGGTGAGATGATCGGCGAACTCAACTGCGGCCACACCTATGTGGGCGGCGGCGACGCACCCGCTGCGCCGCGCATCCCGATGGGCCTGCTTGGCGCCGAACTGGAGCGCGACTCCGCCTCCAAGGCCTACCGGATCACCCGGATCCTCAAGGGCGAGAACTGGGTCCGGTCCCGCCGCTCGCCGCTCACCGAGCTCGGCGTGAACGCCCAGGTGGGCGACTACATCCTGGCCGTGGACGGACGCCCCGTCAAGGACATGGCCAATATCTACCAGGCGCTGGCGGGCACCGCCGGCAAGCAGGTTCGCCTGACCCTGAACAGCAAGCCCGTCGAGGAAGGGAGCCGCGAGGCGATCGTGGTGCCCGTCGACGACGAGCTTGATCTTTACTACTACAACTGGGTCCAGCACAACATCGAGTACGTGGCCAAGGCCACGGGCGGCCAGGTGGGCTACATCCACATCCCCGACATGAGCCCGCAGGGCCTCAATGAGTTCGTCAAGCACTTCTACCCGCAGCTCAAGAAGAAGGGCCTCATCATCGACGTCCGTGGCAACGGCGGCGGCAACGTCTCCCCCATGATCATCGAGCGGCTGCGCCGGCAAATGGACATGGTGGACATGGCCCGCAACACCATCCCCGGCGTCGACCCGGGTGCGTTGCATGTGGGACCGAAGGTGGCGCTGCTCGATGAGTTCTCCGCCTCCGACGGCGATCTATTCCCCTACCGCTTCCGCAAGAACGCCCTGGGCGAGCTTATCGGCAAGCGCTCATGGGGCGGCGTGGTGGGCATCCGCGGTTCGCTGCCGCTCCTGGACGGCGGCTACCTGAACAAGCCGGAGTTCGCCTCCTACGACACGGCCGGCAAGGAGTGGATCATCGAGGGGCGCGGCGTGGAGCCCGATATTGTCGTGGACAACGATCCGGCCAAGGAATTCGCCGGCATCGACGAGCAGCTCGACAAGGGCATCGCCGTGGTCATGGAGAAGCTCAAGAAGGAGAAGCCGGATCTGCCGGCGCCTCCGCCTTACCCGATCAAGAAGTGACCGCCCGGCGGCTGCCTGCGGGCAACCGCCATCGTCCGACAGACCAACGGGGAGCGGCTATCCGGCCGCTCCCCGTTTGTTCTTCGTAATCGAGGCTCGAGGTTCGGGGCTCGAGGCTCGTTCCCGATCAGTGGACTTTGGAATTCGGACATCGGCATTCGGATTTCGTGTTCGTAATTCGTAATCGTGATTGAGGCTCGGGGCTTGGGGTTCGGGATTTGTGGCTCGGGGGGAAGAAGTTCGTCCCCGATCATCGGACGTACCGCGCGTTCAACGAACGCGCGTGGAAGATGCCTCAGTCACGGCATGTCGCGCGACGTCCCGACCTCGGCGTCGGGTCGGAACAAAATGCGCCCCACCCGCCCATGTTCAAGGTCTTGAAGCCGCCAGATCAATGACCGGCCGATATTTCGGCGGAAAGATCGGCTTTCCTTGCGCCCGGGCGGCTGCCGCCAGCTTTTTTTTGAGTTTTTCGCTGTTTCATCATGCGAATCTCATTCTGTGAACAACACCGAAACAACCGCTGCTCAACCAACGATCTGGCCTAATTCAACAGGCATCGGAACAGAATTGAAACGAGGTGTCATTCCGCAGCTTTCAGTCAAGCGCCGATGCTCCACGCAAACGATGCGTCTTTGGAGAGAGAATACAGGTTCGTGTGCTCGCCGCGACGGCAAACACGAACCAGTGAACTTGTGGATTTGTGGATCTGTGAACCTGCGAACCGATCCGCGGTCGCCCGTTTTCCCTTGACACCCCGGCGGCCGCACCCGCTACAATCGCTGGCAGGAGGCACCCATGCTGGTGGTCCTGAGCGACCTGCATTTCACCGACGGCACGGCCGGGGAGCACAACCTGCCGCCTGAGACGCTGAGCCGGGTGATCCTCTCCGATTGGATGACGCTGGCGGCGCGCTGCCGCGCCATGGAGCTGCGGGTGGTGCTGCTCGGCGACATCCTGGACCTGGTGCGTACCGAGCGGTGGTTCGACCTGCCGCCGGAGCATCGCCCCTGGGGCCGCGAGGGACTGGCCGCGCTGGCCGGAGGCGGTGCGGATTCGCCCCTGGCGCGCTGCGCCCTGGACATCCTGGGCCGGATGCCCCCCGACGGCCGGCCTGAGTCGGCACCCCCGGCGACCATCCTGGCTAAAAACTGGGCGGCGTTCGCGTTGCTGCGTGAGTTGCCCGCGCGGGCGGCGGAGGCGCTGGGGCGCGCGCTCCCCGTGACGGTGGAGTTCGTCCCCGGCAACCACGACCGCCTGACCCACGCCTTCCCGGCGCTGCGCGCGGCGGTGCGGGCGATGCTGGGCCTCGCCGCCGATGGCGCCGACGCCCTCACGGCGCCGTTTCCGCCGGAGTGCCGGGCGCCGGCCTACGGGTTGCTGGCTCGTCACGGGCACGTCTTCGATCCCTGGAACGCGGGCGGTCCCGGCGCCGTGCCCGCCGTGGGCGACGTGATCACCACCGAGTTCGCGGTGAAGCTCCCCTGGGCGATGGGCCGCCACCCGGCCGTCTCCGTGGAGTGGCTGCGGGGCTTGCGGGCCATCGACAACGTCCGGCCGCTGGGCCGGATCATGGAGTGGCTCGACAGCCGCATCCGCGCCGAGGCCCTCCCCGAGATCCGCACCGCCCTGGAGGCGGTCTTCGAGACCGTCGCCGCCGGATTGCTGGAGATCGACTTCCTGCGCACCTGGCGGGACAGCACGACGGAGTGGGACGAAGCCGTCCGCTGGCTGACCAGCCCGTGGATCCGCTGGCTGCCGCGCAAGGCGCTGGAGATCCTGCGCGCCCAGGACCTGCTCCCTCTGTTCCTGAAGGCGTCCGAGGACAACCCTGATCCTTCCGGCGACGCGCTCATCGCGGGGCTCCTCGACGAGCGGGCCTGGGTGGACGACCCGGAGATCCGTTATCTGGCGCTGGGCCATACCCACAACCCGCTCGTGCTGCCGCTGGAGTGCCGCGCCGGGCGGGACGTCGTCTACATCAACGCCGGCACCTGGCGCGAGCGGCTGGTGCGCGCCGCCGGCAGCGGTGCCCCGGCGTTCGTGCCGCTGAAGCACACGAGCTATGCCGTCTTCTACCAGCCGGGCGAGGGTGTTGACGTGCCCCGCTTCGATTTCCGCTCGGCCATCCACCCGGCCTGAGCCGGCGGCGGATTCGTCCCGCCGCGGACGGCCCGACCGTCCGACGATATGAATTGATTTAGGTCAAAGCACGCCTGGCGCCCCCCGGATATGATGGCGCCCGAGACTGACACTCGGGAGGAACATCATGGCCATGCGCAATATCATCAAAATCGACGAAAGCAAGTGCGACGGCTGCGGCCTGTGCGTGCCGTCCTGCGCCGAGGGCGCCATCCGGATCGTGGACGGCAAGGCGCGCCTCGTGAGCGAGACCTTCTGCGACGGGTTGGGCGCGTGCCTGGGCGATTGCCCGCAGGGTGCCATCACCCTCGAGGAGCGCGATGCGGCGGAGTTCGACGCCGTCGCCGTGGCCGCCCACACCGGTCACTCCGTCGAGGACGTCATGGCGTCCGTCCACGCCAACGCGGTCCGCGGCGGCGCGGCCCCGGCGGTTCCGGCCGCCTGTCCCATGCCGCCCTCCCGGTTCCACCCGGCGGCAAGCTCGTTCCTGCGCCACGGCCACGAGGCGGGGCACGGCCACGGCGGAGGATGTCCGGGCTCGGCGGCCCGCACCATTCAGCGCGCCGCGGCGCCCACGACCGTGCCAGCGGCGGCGGTTGCCGAACCTTCCCGGCTGACCAACTGGCCCGTCCAGATCGCGCTGCTCCCCATCCGGGCACCGTATTTCGCGGGCGCCCACCTGCTGCTCGCGGCCGACTGCGTGCCGCTGGCCTATGCCGGTTTTCATCGCGACTTCGTCGCCGACCGGGTGGCTCTCATCGGCTGTCCGAAGCTGGACGACGGCGAGGTGTACGTCAAGAAGCTCGCGGCGATCTTCCGGGATAACGACATCCAGTCGGTCCGGGTGGCGTTCATGGAGGTGCCGTGCTGCACCGGGTTGGTGCGCATCGCTCATCGGGCCCTGACTGAAAGCGGCAAGGACATTCCCCTGGAGTTGGTCCGGATTTCTATCGGCGGCGAGATCATCCCGACCGATGGGTTTTGATCGCCCGGCGGTCGGTGTGCGGCCGCACGCGCCGGCATCGGGATGAATTGTTCAGGCGGTTGGCACCATGAGTTCAGCTCGCGGTACGGCGATCGGTCCCACCCTCATGGCCGTGGTAGCGGCGCTGCTGGCCGCGGCGCACTTCTCGCGGGCCGACCAATGGTCGCTGTTGGCGGTGAGCCTGGCGGCGCCGCTCCTGCTGGCGCTCCCCGGGCGGTGGCCGGTGCGCCTGCTCCAAGTGCTGCTGCTGGGTGCGGCCGCGGAGTGGGTGCGCACGGCGGCACGCCTGACAGCCGGCCGGATAGCGGCCGGGGAGCCGTGGCTGCGGCTGGTGGTGATTCTGGCGGCGGTGGCCGCGGTCACCGTCATCGCCGCCTGGCTGCAGGGCCGCACCGCGGGCCGCCGGCCGGCGGAAGCGCCCGGTGCCGAGGGAGTGACGGTGGCGGCGTTCGCCATCGCCTCCGTGACAATGGGCGCCGCGCACTCCATGGTTCGGCCGCCCATCCTTCTGGCGGAGCGTTTTCTCGCTGGCGCCGGCTGGCTGGAGATCGCGGCGCTGGCCCTCTACGCCGCGCGGCTGGCGCGACACCTGGCTGACGGCGACCGTTGGGCGGAGCGTCGCCGGTGGCTGTGGGGACTGTTCTCCGTGGTGTTTTTCGCTCAACTGGCGCTGGGCCTGGCCGGCTTGGCGGACTTCCTCATGAGCGGGAAACTCCACTTGCCGGTGCCGGCGCTTATCGCCGCCGGTCCTGTCTGGCGCGGCGGTGGTTTCTTCATGCCCATCCTCTTCCTGGCCACGGTGGTGCTCGTGGG
This sequence comes from Acidobacteriota bacterium, assembly GCA_012517875.1. Taxonomy (NCBI): domain Bacteria; kingdom Pseudomonadati; phylum Acidobacteriota; species Acidobacteriota bacterium. The sequence continues at coordinate 27,261 of JAAYUB010000023.1, forward strand.
CCCGGCCTGGTGCAGCTTCCTCTGCTACATCGGCGCCTGGGACGCGGCACTGGCCGCCCAGCGGCCGCGCCCCCTGGAGCTGCCCGCGTGGACGCGGTGGGGCCGCTGGATCACCCTGCCCGGCGTGGCGCTCGCGGCGCTGGGGCTCCGGCTGACCGGCGCGCCACCGCTTGCAGCCACGGCCGCGGCAGCCGCCTTCGGCTTGGCCGGAGTGGGGATCATCCTGACGGTGTCGCGGCGGTACGGGATCATGGCCCACTGCACCACCTGGTGCCCCATGGGCCTGGTGGCGGCGTTGCTGGGGCGGCTGCACCCGCTGCGGATCCGCATCGGGAAGGAATGCACCGAATGCTGCCGCTGCACCGCAGCATGCCGCTACGGGGCGCTCGCCGCCGACGACATCCGCCGCCGCCGGCCGGGTCTGAACTGCACCCTGTGCGGCGACTGCGTGGAGAGCTGCCACGGCGGCTGGATCGGTTACCGTTTTCCCGGTCTATCCTCCCACACCGCGCGGCTGCTTTTCATTGCCCTGGCCGCTGCCCTCCACGCCGCCTGCCTCGGTCTTGCCCGAATCTGACGTGCCGTCATGCGCCGGGCCCGCGCCGCCCGCCCCCTGCCTCATCCTTCCATGCATCGATTCCATCCAAACAGACCGGTTCCCATCGATCCTCTCCTGACTCCTCACTCCCAACCGCTCGCCGTTCGCTGTTCAGCATTCACTTTCCCCAACAGCTCCCGCCGACCCGCGGCGTCGCCCCCCACGGCCACGGCGACGTGACGGCCGCGGCGTTCGGCCCGGCCGGGCTGCTTCTGAGGCGACATGAAGGTCAGGCCGCCGGCGGCGTCCACAGCGGCTTCGGAGCCAGCAGTCATCCGGCGGAACGCGTGTCCCGCCGCCGCGGCGTCGGGATACGCCAGAAGGTACAGCGTGACCTCCGTCGCCGGTGCGTGGCCGCCCGTCCCGCCGTAGCGGGCCGCGGCGGCCTCGGGCGCCTGCCACGGAAGGACCGCCTCGCCGAGAGGAATGTTGGCCGCGGCAACGGGGCCGCGGATATACCGGACGCTGTGCGGCCGCTGCCCGGCGGCCGGTAGCGCCGTCGCGAGCGCCGGCGCCGGCGCCCGGCCGGCGATCCCGCCCGCGACGGCCCGACCGATCGCAACAAGACCGTCCCGGACGGCGGGCGTTTCGCTCAAACCCGTGAACGTAGCCACGTAGCGGTCCTGCCAGACGGTGAGGTAGTAGTCGGCCAGGCGGGCCGCCGAGCCGACGGCCGCCTCGTCGCCCGCATCCCCGCACCGGACCGAGTAGACGCCGAACGCCGCCCCCGGGTCCGCCATCTCGTAGATTTCGGCGTTGATGGCGGCGCCGCCGGGGCCCCGGTACGCGCGGGCCGCCACTTCGCGGAAGCCGTACTCGAGGAAGAGGTCGGCCCCGCCGTCGATGAAGAGAAACAGATCGTCGCCGGTGAAGCGCTGGACCTCGTCCGCCGGCTCCCAGCCGGGCACAGTGCCGGCGCCGGGCAGGAGCCGGGCCGCGCCGACGGCCGGCG
>JAAYUB010000024.1 GCA_012517875.1 Acidobacteriota bacterium
CTCGGCGCCCACCTGGGCGACGAGGTGGTGGTGGGCGCGTGGGACCTCGAGGATGAGCATCCCGGCATCGTGCTGCTTGCCGAGGTGAAGGACGCCGCGAGCCTGCGCGACATGCTGGCGGACGAGATCAGCCGCCTGAACAGCCAGACGGGGCGCGAGGTGCCGGTGATCCTGGTTGACGATCCGGCCCGGCTGCCCGCCGCCGGCGTCGAGGCCCTCTACGTCCTGGTCACCGCCGATCATCTGTTCGTGAGCAGCGCGCCCGAAACCCTGCGCCAGTGCGCCGCCGCCGCGGCCGCCGGCACGGGCTCATTCCTCCAATCCGCCTTCGGCGCCCAGATCGCCCAGTCGTATGCCGACGGCGCCGCGTGGCTGCTCGCCGCCGACCTGGCGAGCCTGAGGCTGGAGGATACGACGGCGGATCCGGCGACGCACGAGTTGCTCGGATTCCAGGATGTCCGCTACCTCGTGGTGGAACAGAAGACCATTTCGGACCAGCCCCAGTTACGTCTCGCCGTCAGCTTTGCCGGGGAGCGCCGGGGCATTCCCTCCTGGCTCGGCGAGCCGGGCGCCATGGGCACGCTGGACTTCGTGTCGCCCGACGCCTACGCTGCCGCCTGCGTCCTGGCCAAGGAGCCCCGGGCGATTGTGGACGAGCTGTTCGATATCCTCGCCACCGTCCAGCCGGAGGAACTGGAGAAGGTTCTGAAATTCGAGGACGAAACGGGTCTGAGCCTCCGCGATGACCTGGCCGCGCCCCTGGGCGGCGAGTTTCTCCTGGCCGTGGACGGGCCGGTCTTGCCGAATCCGGCCTGGAAGCTGGTGCTGCTGGTGGACGACCCCGTCCGCTTCCAGGGTTCACTGGAGCGCCTGATCGAGGCGATCAACGGCAAGCTGGCAGCGGAAGGTAAAGCGACCTTGTCGATTCGGCGCGACGAGCTGTCGGGCGGCACCTTCTACACGGTGGCGTCATCGGACAGCACCGTCACCGTGCACTATACGTTCCACGACGGCTACCTGATCATGGCCCCCGAGCGGTCGCTCATCACCCAGGCCATCGCCAACCGGATCAACGGGTACACTCTGTCTCAGAGCGCCGATTTTCAGGCGGCCCTGCCCGCGGATCGCTACACCCAGTTCTCCGCCGTGGCCTATCACAACGCGCAGAAACTGGCCGGTTCGCTGGCCGGCATCGTGCCGGAACGCGCGGGCGACATGTCGGCCGACGAGCTGCAGCAGGTGCGCGACTTTCTCCTGCAACTCAAGCCCATGCTCTTCTGCGCGTACGGCGAATCCGACCGCATCGTACTCACCGGCACCGGTTTGATGAGCCTGAACCCGGCCGAATGGGCCAAGTTCGCCAGTCCGGACCGGTTGTTGAAAGCCCGTCCGCAGTCGGGCGAGGTTCCGACCGACAGGCGACCGTGGCCGGACCGGTTGATGCATTAAATCCCTGCCAGCGGGGAGGCGGCCATTCCGGCCGCCTCCCTCGCCGGTGTTTTCAGGAGCATGCATGAGTGCCGACGACTGTGTTTCCCTTGCCTCCCCTGCGGGCTGTTCACCCCTCATCGAGATGGACGGCCTGGTGGTGCGATTCGGCGCCAAGACCATCCTCAATGAACTCACCAGCACATTGACGGGCCGCGCCATCGGACTCCTCGGGCCCAACGGCGCCGGCAAGACCACCCTGCTCCACACCCTGCTCGGCTTCCACCCGGCCCAGGCCGGCGCGGCGCGGGTGATGGGTCTGGACATCCGTCTCCAGCACCGGGAGATCCGGCGGCTGACCGGCTACATGCCTGAAAACGACAGCTTCATCGCCGGGTTCAGCGCCCTGCGCCTGACCCGGCTGCTGGCCGAGATCACCGGCCTCCCGCGCGCCGAGGCGCTGGAACGGGCGCACGAGGCGCTGACCTGGGTGGGGTTGGGCGAGGCCCGGTACCGGAAGATCGGAACCTATTCGTTCGGGATGCGCCAGCTCACCAAGCTGGCCCAGGCGATCGTCCACGGCCCGGAGCTGCTTATCCTCGACGAGCCCACCAACGGCATGGACCCGCCGGCCCGCCAGCGGATGATCCGGCTCATCCAGGAGGTGCGCGATTCCGGCCGGACCCGCATCGTGCTCTCCTCCCACCTGCTCAAGGATGTCGAGGACTGCTGCGACGAAGTGCTGATCCTGAAGGCCGGCCGAGTGGCCCACGTCTGCAACCTCGAGGCGGAGCGCCGCGCCAACCGGAAGTTCCTGGAACTGGAAATCGTCGGCGACGCGGCGCCGCTGCTGGCCATGGCGTCGGCGCGCGGCTGCGAGTGCGCCGCCGCTCCGGGGAACCGTCTCAAGATGGTCCTGCCCGAGGGCGTGGAAATCCGCGACCTGTACGTGCTGGCCGCGGAACGGGACATCCAAATCAGGCGCCTGAACTATAAGCGCGATTCCCTGCAGGATATCTTCCTGAAAGCGATGGAGAACGGCCATGGCAGTTTATAAACACAACTATCAGCCGTACGAAGGGCCGCTCACGCCGCCTCGGTTCCGCTGCCTGGTCCTCACCCGCTACGCCATGGCCGGGCTGTTCCGCTCGCGACTCTTCTTCGCGTTCTTCATCCTCTGCTTCGCCGCGCCGGCGGTGGGCGCCATCCTGGTCTACCTGCATTACAACACTCTGGGCCTCCAGATGATCGGTCAGACCATCCGGGACCTGCTCCCCATCAACGCCGACTTTTTCTTGCACGTTCTGGCAATCCAAACGGGTTTGGGGATGTTCCTCACCGCCATCGTGGGGCCGGGGCTCATCGCGCCGGACATGTCCAACAACGCGCTGCCGCTGATCCTGGCCCGCCCGTTCTCCCGCACCGAGTACATCCTCGGCAAGCTCACGGTCCTGGTGGGCTTCCTCTCGCTTCTGACCTGGATCCCCCTGCTGGCGCTCTTCATCTTCCAATGCACCATGGCGGGCGCGGGCTGGCTGTTCGCCAACGTCCGGATCGCCGTGGCGATCTGGTTCGGCTCCTGGGCCTGGATCCTGGTGCTGGCGCTGCTGGCACTGGCCTTCTCCGCCTGGGTGAAGTGGCGGCCGGTGGCCGGGTTCCTGATCCTGGGCTTCTTCATGATCAGCGCGGGCATCGCTGAAGTGTTCAACGAGATGTTGAGCACGCGGTGGGGCGTCGTCATGAACCCGGCCGAGCTGCTCAAGATCGTCTGGGACGCCCTCTTCCTCGCCGAGACAGACGCCGTCATCCCGCCCGTCTGGGCCGGC
>JAAYUB010000025.1 GCA_012517875.1 Acidobacteriota bacterium
GCCGTATCCGCCGGGATCGTAGCCGTAGCTCTGGCAGATGTCAAGGAAGCGCTGGACGTCGGCTAGCGTGACCGCGGCGCCACCCCAGTCGTTGCTGTTGCCGGTGTCGTCGATGAGGTAGTCGTTGGGCTGGGTCCGGCGGGTGATCTCGCCGTTGACGAAGAAGAAGAGCTTGTCCTTCATGATGGGGCCGCCCAGACGGAAGCCGTACTGGTGCTCTTTGAATTCGCCGACGGGGGTGTCGTCCTCACCTTTGCCCACGAGAGCGTCCCAGCGGCCGTAGTAGAACACGGAACCGTGCCACTGGTTGGTGCCGCTGCGGGTGATGGCGTTGATGCCACCGCCCGTGAAGCCGCCCTGGCGCACGTCATAAGGGGCGATGACGATCTGGAATTCCTGGATGGCGTCCAGGCTGATGGGGTTCGTGCCTGCTTGTCCGCCGGGGGTGCCGCTGTCGGCCAGACCGAACAGGTCGTTGTTGACGGCGCCGTCGATCTGGACGTTGTTGTAGCGGTTGTTCTTGCCGGCCACGGAGTACGCCTGGTCGCTGAAGTTCTCGCTGATGTTGACCTGGGGCACCAGCCGGGTGAAGTCGGAGAAGTTACGGGAGATGCTGGGCATGTTCTCGATGGCCGCCTGGGTGACGTTGTGGGCGGCGCCCGTGCGGGCGGTGCTCAGCTCCGCCTCGGAGGCGACGACGGTCACTTCACCGAGGTCGACGTTGGCCAGGACCAGCTTGTACGAGAGCTGCTTGTTCTCGCCAAGCTTGACGTACACGTCGTTGGTGGTATCGGTCTTGAAGCCCTCCATCGTCACGGTGATGGTGTAGGGGCCGCCGACACGGACCGCCGGGATGTTGAACCGGCCGTCCGCACGGCTGATGGTGGTGTAAGTCGTTCCCGTGGGAACGTGAACAGCGGTGATTTCCGCCCCGGGCAGGGGCATCTCGTCGCTGCTCAGGATGACGCCGCTGAATTCTGCCGTGGTGGCGCCCTGGCCGAGCACCAGCACCGGCATGCTGAGTAGCATCAGCAGCCCGATCCATAAGGTTTTGCGCATAACGAAACAGCTCCTTAACAGAGGATTATTGCAAAAACAAATCGTCCGTGTCATGGGACTGCGCGTCCATTACACATTAGCGCTGCCGGCTGAAAAATTGATAAGGATTTCCTGAGTTTCCAGTGTACGCAGAGGCGCCACCGCTGCCGGTTCCGGGGGATTGGGAACAACTATCCAACTGTCGCATCCGCTCGCAACTGCACCACATGTCCTGTCGACATCCTCAGTACTGCTCGTGTGCGCTTCATTCTACTCAGGCTGAAACAGATTTTCAAGAGTCTATTTTGCGAGTCGAATAATTTTTTTTGGGGGGGGCGCGGAAAGCGCCGCGAGGCGGTTGCCACGCGGCGGTTCATGCGATTGGCGAAGGGACTAGCGCTCGAGCCGGATCTGACCCTTGTATGTCTCGACGCTCAGGCGGACCGTTTCCTTCCCGTCGTGTTCCGACTGCCGCGCCGAACCGGTCTCAGCGGACCGGCCGAGGCGATCGATCAGTGTACCCTTGGACGCGATATCCGAGATGACGGTCACAGGCTGGTGGCTGTTCAGCACCAGCCGGATGTCGCCTTTGTAGGTCTTCAATCGGCAGCGCCCCTCGAGCCGGCTGGCCTCGATGTCGATCCGGCCCTTGTAGGTCTCCGCGTCCAGCCGGCCGGCCAGCCGGGTGAAGTCGACCTCGCCCTTGTATGTATCCATGACGACTTCGCCGGACAGGTCGCGCCCGCGCACCGTGCCTTTGTAGGTCTGGATCTGGATCTTCCCGTCGAAGCCGTCCAGCGCGATGTCAGACTTGTAGTCTTTCATCACCAGCCGGACCTTTCGCGGAGCGTGCACCTTCAGGTGGGCGTAGGGCAGGATCTTGGAACTGTCGAAACCCAGCCAACCGCGCTCGGCGGGTACGTCGTCGTAATCCACCTCCACCGTCACGGCGCCGCGGCTCCCGGTCACCACAACGCGGGTGGCGTCGACGGTCTTCCGGGCGTACGATTCGCTGACATCGCCGGGCGCCTCGATGGTCGCGTGCACCTCGACCAGCGGCTTGTCCCAGGGGATGAGTTCAACGGTCCCCTTGTAGGTGCAGACGCGCAGGCGGCCTTCGGGTTCCAAGCTGGCCGTCTGGTGAAAGTCCTTGGAGCAGGCCGCCCAGACCGGCGTCGCCAGGAGCAGAGCCAGTGCCAACACAGCCGGTACCGGCCGAATCATTTGACGACTCATGGGGCCTCCTTTCTCATCGGGCGCCGGAGAGGGCGGACGTCCGGCTTGATGACAACCAGTACGAAATCCGGCGCCGCGAAGTTCACCCGGACGAGCCGACACCCGGCCGATCGTCGGCGGGCGCAAACGGAAACGGCCGGGCAGGCCCCGGCCGTTCCGATGGATGCGACGGGCCTGGCTGGCCGATCAGGTTTTGTCCACTTTCTCCGTGAACCGGATGCCGGTGTTCTCGAGCTCGCCGAGAACCGGCAGGTAGATGGCGGGATCCACCGGAATGAGCACGCCGGTGGCCCGGATCTTGCCCTCGAGCAGGAGCCGGGTGGCGATGGCAGCCGGCAGCGCCACGGTCCGGGCGACGGCCGTTTCGACACCCTCGACGCCGAAATCCACCATCTGGGAGGTGAACCGCTCCTTGTGCCCGTCGGGGAACTCGCCGACGACCTCGTGCAGCATGACCACCATGTCCCGCTGTCCCTTGGCGTAGGCCATCTTGGGGAGGAGATAGTCCGTCAGCACATCCAGAGGGGGATACTGACCCTTGTTGATGGGCGTATCCAGGAAGAGTCCCATGTACTCGAGCTTGTCCATGATCTGGGGCTTCTGCTCCAGCTTGAACTTCTTGGCGAACTCGGCCTTGACGTCACCGCCGAGGCCGGTCAGCCGGGCGGTGAGGGCCTGGTGGGTGAGACCGGCGGTGTCCAGCGGGTCCAGCGACAGCCAGCCCGATTTGCTCACCACGCTCCACGCCTCGCACCAGCCGGGGAAGCGGATGGTGCCCCGGAACATGGTCCGGATGTCGGGCAGGTTGTAGATATCAATGTAGGAGATGGAGTCGCGGTTGGGGTAGAACTCCATCTGGCCCACGCCGTCGATGAGGAGCGGATGATGGTCGTCGAACAGGTTTTCCGAGGCGATGTTCACGACCTGCCCGTCCTTGCGGTACATGGCCGTGTTGCGCCCGGCCAGCACCACGCCGCGCGGACTCCAGGAAAACTTGTACTTCAAAGGGTTGTCCAGGTTGTCGGGGGCGGGCAGAGCGCCGCAGTAGGAGTTGAACACCGTGACCTTGCCGCCGCGGTGCTGGATATCGTGGATCATTTTCATGGCGGACATGTGGTCGATGCCCGGGTCGAGGCCGATTTCATTGAGGAAGCAGAGACCCTTGGCCCGGACCTGGGCGTCCAGCGCCTTCATCTCCGGTTTGACGTAGGAGGTGGTGATCATGTGCTTGCCGGCCTCGATGCAGGCGTTGGCCACCTGCAGGTGGTAGATCCACGGCAGCAGCGAGATCACCACATCGTGCTCGGCCACCATCTGGCGGAGACGGTCGGCCTCCTCCACCACCCATGCCACGGCCCGGCCGTTCGGGTGCTGATCCAGCAGGGCGGCCGCCTTGTCGAACGTCCGCGATGCCACCGTCACCTGGATGCCGTGCTTGAGCAGGTACTGGACCAGCGGCTTCGACACCAGGCCGGCTCCGAGCAACAACGCTTTTTTCATGATTGACTCCTTCGTGATTATATTAATGATGCAGATATTTTTCGATGTAGCGGTAGTCGGGCGTCAGCCGGCCGTTGTGCACGATCACGGCGCGCTTGAGCGGGGCCGGCAGATCCAGTGCCTCGAAGGGGCGGGAGAAATCGGCGGCCATGATCGCCGGGATGAACGGACTGAGCACTCCGCTGAAGTAATTGGACGCCTCCAGGGGGAGTTCCGACGGGAGTATATCCACGATGAGCACGGCGATCCCGTCGCCGCCGTCGCCGAGCTGGTAGGTGTCTCGGAGCGGGTCGTAGACCAGGAATGGCTTGTCGGGGCCGTGTGCCTCAAAGGTAAACTCGATGCTGCCGCCGATGTCACAGGTGATGTCGCCCACCACGCGCAGCTTGCGCTGACCCTCGCGCCACAGGCGGCCGGCTTCGGCCCGGGTGAAAAGGCGGGGGTAGCGGTCGTCCCAATAGATGCAGTTGATGAGGATGTCCAGCTTGGGCAGGTACTGTTCGAACGCGGAGAGGTACTTCTCCGGATGCGTGTAATAGTCCTGCAGTTCGAATCGGCCGTCGGGCGAAGCCGGCCGGACCATGTCCGCCTCGGTGAATACGACCTTGTAGACGGTGTCGGCCGCGGCGTCGAGACGGCCCTCGGCCAGGTCCGCGGAAGTCACGGTCACGGGCGCCAGCTCGGCGATGATGGATTGGGCGCCCTTGGAGACGTTACCGTAACCGCTCACGCCGATGACGAACGGCTTGAGCGCGACGGGGATGCCCGCCGCCAGCAATGCCTGTCCGACGCCGCGGATGTGTTCGTGGGCGGCGGCCAGGGACGGATAGTCGAGCGCCCGGCGGATCTGTGCGAGCGGCGTGTCGATGCCTGCCGCCGCAAGGCGACGGCCGAACAGGTGCAGGGTATCGATGGCGCCGGCATACCCGGCGTAGTTGCCGAAGAAGATCAGGCGGCGGTTGTTCTCGTCCACCACCCGCTCGTAGTCGAGCAGCGTCGCGCCGCGATCCAGGATGCTCTGCAGCATGGCCATGTTATAGGGCTGGCCCTTGATGGTGTGCGAAAAGAACATATGGACTTTGCCCGGTTGGATTTTCTGCGCGGTGATTTCCTTGAGTCCCAGGATCAGGTCGGCCGCGGACAGGTCCCGGCTCAGCGCGGCACCGGCCGCGGCGAAATCCGCGTCAGGGAACACGCGGTGGTTCGAAGGCTCCACCAGGCACCGGAAGCCGGCCGCCACCAGCGACCGCAGATCGGCGGGGGTCACCGGAGCCCGCCGCTCCTGGATGGATTTGTCTTCTTCACGGATGGCGAGGGTCTTCATGTGATTACCTGAATATTGAAAATTTAGAGCCAAACAGAATATCAAAGGACCGGCGTCGGGTCAAGCGCAACGCGTGGTTTCGGGCAGGAATGACGCCGGAACTGGGTGGGGTCACCGCATTGTGGGACGGTTCGGGAGGCCGCCGGCGTTACGGCTGGAGCCGCCCTTTCTTCAGCAGGCTGTTGAAGACGCTGGTGAACGTGGAGAAGTTGGAATAAGCCCAGCCGCCCGAGCCGTTGACCCCGTAGTTGAATGCGTCGTTCACCACCCGGAGCAGGTCGGGCTGGAGCCGCGGACTGGCGCCGGTGGTGACCAACAGCCCCACCAGGCTGATCCGGTGTTCCTTGCAATGCCTCACCAGCTCGTGCAAGGGCGGGTAGCGCGACGGCGAGAACGAATCGGCTCCCTGGATGAAGCCCTCGGTGTCGACCAGGCTGAACAGGTCTGCCGATCGGCCGTTGGTGATGAACACCACGGTGTGTCCGGCAAGCTCTTCGCTGGCGAGGAAGCTCAGTAGGTTGCGGTACGGCGTGGTGGCCGGCGAGGTGACGGTGAGGGTGAAGCCGGTCGGCGGCCACACCAGCTGCCCGGCGGGTCCTGCGTGGATGCGCGTGTACTCGTTACGGGTGGTCAGGTAGATCCGTACCGGCAGGTCCGCCGGCAGGCGCCCCATGAGTTCCTGCATGCCGTCGTTCAGCAGCAGCCGGTCGGCGTCGGGCCGGATGTCCTGCTGGATGAAAAAGACCAGCGGCCGGGTGTCATTCTGAGTGCGGGGCGCCGGACCGGCGACCGCCACCATCAGCAGCAGGCACAGCAAAGGGACATGGCGCATAGCGTGTTCTCCTCAGGCGCCGCGTGCCCATGGGGCCGGAGTCGCACCCGCCGGAGGCGAGGCGACGGGACGCGGGTGTTTCAGGCCACGTCGGTGGCCACGGGTTCGGGAATCGGCTCCAATGAATAGTTGGCGGGATCGGCCATGATTTTTTTCACCATGGCTGCGTGCACGGCGTGGCCGCCTCGGACCACGTGGAATTCGCCGTGGACGGGATGGCCCACCAGGGAAAAGTCTCCCAGAAAATCCATGATCTTGTGGCGGATGAACTCGTCGGGAAACCGGAGACCCTCGGGGTTGAGCAGGCCGGTGTCGGTGAGCACGATGGCATTGTCCAGGGAGCCGCCCTGGGCCAGCCCGTTTTCCTTCAGCGTGGAGATTTCCTTGAGAAAACCGAAGGTGCGCCCGGGCGCGATCTCCCGCCGATAGTGTTCCGGCTCGATGGCGCAGCGCATCTCCTGAATCCCGATGAGGGGATGGGTGAAATCGATGCGGTAGCTCACAATGAAGGAGTCGGCCGGTTGGGCCGAGACGGTCTTGTCGCCCAGCGCGTGCTGGATCTCGCGCCGGATCCGGAGAACGCGCCGCCGTTCGTCGTACACCCGGCGGCCCGCCGCCGCAATTCCCTCCACAAAGGGGCGGGCGGAACTGTCCAGGATGGGCACCTCCAGGTTGTCCACGTCGATGAACGCGTTGTCGATGCCCATGGCGTAGAGCGCCGACAGCACGTGTTCCACGGTGGAAATCAGGACGCCTTTTTTCATCAGCGTCGTGGCGTAACTTACGTTGGCGATGTGGGCGGCCTGCGCCTCGATGGGAAAGTCGTTCAGGTCGCTGCGGCGGAAAACGATCCCCGCGTTTGGGGGGGCCGGGCGGATGATCATTTCGACGGGACAGCCGGTGTGCAGGCCGATGCCCTTGAAGTCGATGGCTTCGTTGATGGTGGATTGGCGGTGCATGCGAGCGTTCATCTCCGGGGTCGGTGTCCGGGCCGTATCCTTTAATGCAATCCGGATGCCACGACGGGCATTCATGCCTGGCCGGCCGCACCCGCCGGCCGATCCGGAAGGATGACCGCAAAAACGGCCGGATTCCGAACCGTTTCATCTGTCGCGCCTACACCCCACCTTGATGGGCGTTTTGGCGGATCGTCCACAATCAGGGGATGCAGGAGCCCGGGGGGGGGAGGCGGTGCACGGCGGGACCGGCAGCAACCGATCCCGCCGCACGGGCGGTCAACGACGGTAGCGGCTGAAGATGCCCCAGCCGGGGTAGTGGGCGGCCTTGCCGAGCTGCTCCTCGATGCGGAGCAACTGGTTGTACTTCGCGATCCGGTCGGTGCGGCTGGCGGAACCGGTTTTGATCATCCCGACGCCGGTGGCCACCGCCAGGTCGGCGATGAAGGTGTCCTCGGTTTCGCCGCTGCGGTGCGAGATCACCGCGGTGTAGCCGCTCCGGCGCGCCAGCTCGATGGTGTCGAGCGTCTCGCTGACGGTGCCGATCTGGTTCAGCTTGATCAGGATGGAGTTGGCCACGCCGGACTTGATGCCGCGGCTCAGCCGTTCGGTGTTGGTGACGAACAGGTCGTCGCCCACCAGCTGGATCCGGTCGCCCATGGCGTCGGTGGCGAGTTTCCAGCCGTCCCAATCCTCCTCGGCCAGGCCGTCCTCGATGGAGTAGATGGGATATTTCCCGATCCACGCTTCGAAGAACGCCACCATCTCCTTGGCGGTGCGTTTGGAGCCGTCGGATTTCTTGAAGACGTACTGGCCGTTTTCGAAGTACTCGCTGGCGGCCGGATCCAGCGCCAGAACGATATCCTCGCCCGCCTTGTAGCCGGCCTTCTGAATGGCCTCCAGAATGACGGTGAGCGCTTCCTCGTTGGAGGCCAGATTGGGGGCGAATCCGCCTTCGTCGCCCACGTTGGTGTTGAGCTTGCGTTTTTTGAGCACGCCCTTGAGCGCGTGGAAGGTCTCGACACCCATGCGCAGGCCGTCGTAGAAGGATGGCGCACCCACGGGCATGATCATGAACTCCTGCAGGTCGACACTGTTGTCGGCGTGGCTGCCGCCGTTGAGGATGTTCATCATGGGCACGGGGAGCGTGTGGGCGTTGGTCCCGCCCAGGTAGCGGTAAAGCGGCTCGCCGAGGAACTCGGCGGCGGCCCGAGCCGTCGCCATGGACACCGCCAGGAGGGCGTTGGCGCCCAGGACGCCCTTGTTGGTGGTGCCGTCCAGCTCCAGCAGCGCCTCGTCCACCAGCCGCTGGTCCAGGGCGTTGAGCCCCTCGAGGGCCTCGGCGATGGTGTTGTTCACGTTCTCGACCGCCTTGAGCACGCCCTTGCCGCCGTACCAGGTGGCATCGGTGTCGCGCAGTTCCAGCGCCTCGAACTGGCCGGTGGACGCGCCGGACGGCACGATGGCGCGGCCCATGGCGCCCGACTCCAGGACCACTTCCGCCTCGACGGTGGGGTTGCCCCGGGAGTCCAGCACCTGGCGGGCGCCGATGAAATCGATATAGCTCATGAAACCTCCTCGGTATGGTTGAATGGTGTTCCGATCGGGGTCAGCCGCGCGACTGGCCGTGGATGGCCTGGATGCAGGTGATGGCCACGGCGTTGACGATGTCCTCGGCCGAGCAACCGCGGGACAGGTCGTTGCCGGGCCGGTCCAGCCCCTGCAGGATTGGGCCGATGGCCTCGGCGCCGGCCAGCCGCTGCGTCAGCTTGTAGGCGATGTTGCCGGCGTTCAGGTCGGGGAAGACGAGCACGTTGGCCTGGCCGGCCACCGGTGAGCCGGGCGCCTTGCCGGCGCCCACCTTGGGGACCAGGGCCGCGTCGGCCTGCAGCTCGCCGTCCACCAGCAGGTCCGGCCGGCGGGCTTGGACATAGCGGGTGGCTTCGACCACCTTGTCCACCAGCGGATCGGCGGCGCTTCCCTTGGTGGAGAACGAGAGCATCGCTACTCGGGGCGTGTCCTCCAGAAACATCCGGCACGAGTCCGCGGCGGCGATGGCGATGTCGGCCAACTGGCTGGCGTTGGGGTTGGGCACCACGCCGCAGTCGGTGTAGATGAACGAGCCGTTGGTGCCATACTCTGACTTCGGCGTGACCATCAGGAAAAACGACGAGGCGATGGACATCCCCGGTCGCAAGCCGATGCACAGGATGGCCGCCCGCACCGTGTGGGCGGTGGTGTTGGTGGCGCCGGCCACCGAGCCGTCGGCCAGCCCGTCGCGAACCATCAGGTCGGCGAAGAAGAGCGGATCCTCGATGGTCTTGTACGCCTCCTCCAGGATCATGCCCTTGGCCTTGCGCCGCTCGTAGAGGAGCTCGGCGGCCCGCTTGCGCAGCTTGTCGTCGGCCATGGAGATGATGGGCACGCCGGCGATGTCCACGCCGCCGGCCTGGGCCGCGGCCCGGATCTTGTCCGGGAGACCCACCAGACTGACGCGGGCAAACCCTTTGGCCAGCACATCGACAGCCGCCTGAAGGGTGCGCGGATCCTCGGCCTCGGGCAGCAGAATGTGCTGCACCGACTCGGCCGCTCGATGCCTGATGTGCTCCAGAATCTGCATGGTAACCTGCCTGTTAAGAGTTTTGAAAATAACGGCAATCCATATCATACCACGCCGGACGCCGAAAGGATTTTGTTGATCTTCGCTTCACCATGAAATAAAATCTCTACCGAATGTGAAACATTCGGTCGCGTCCCGTATCTTGATCCGCGTACTTTATGCCTAGGAGGTCTTACATGAAGCGCATGGTGATCGTCGGCCTGGCTCTCCTGGTGCTTGCGCTGCCGCTGATGGCGGCCCACGCCTTCGTCGGCCCTGAGAAGTGCAAGATGTGCCACAAGGTCGAGTACACTTCCTGGCAGGCCACCAAGCATGCCAAGGCTTGGAACTCGTTGAAACCGGCTGAGCAGTCCGACGCCAAATGCATGGGCTGCCATTCCACTAACCTGCCGGCGATGACCGGCGTCAGCTGCGAGGCGTGCCACGGCGCCGGCGGCGACTACTGGAAAATGAGTGTCATGAAGGACCAGAAGCTGGCCATCCAGAACGGTTTGGTGATTCCCACCAAGGAAGTCTGCGAGAAGTGCCACAACAAAAAGAGCCCCACCTTCAAAGGCTTCGACTTCGAGAAGAGCAAGGGCCTGGTCCACGACGTGAAGAAGAAATAGCTTCTGTCCCGTTTATCATGCATCCGAGCCCCGCACCCGCGGGGCTTTTTTTCACTGTTTCAACCATTCACCGATTTGCCGTTGATCTAGCCGTGGCACGATCAACCGGTTGGCACAGCGGAGGTGCCGCGAGCGGGAGCGAACGGCGGGAAGGGGTCCTTGCGGTATCTCATCCCGGGCGCCGCACCAATCCGTCGGCGTTTGTCCATGGCCGCGAGGGGGAGCAGTGCAAGGGGAGCATTCGCCGCGAGCAATGGAATGGTGCCGCGGACACCGCGGGTCTCGCGGGGATGGCTTCCGCGCTCCCGCTCGCGGTGCCTTTCGCGTGCCCGCCGGCAGATTGTGCCCGTTTCACGAATCCGTACAGCACCCGGGGCTCCCGACCTCGTGCCCTGGTTTCAGAGTTCTGCGCCCAGCTCTCAGAATCCAGGTCCCAGAACCCAGGTCCCAAATCTCGGCAGAATCGATTTCGAATCCAAATAGCCGATAAAAGATTAGCAATCATCGGCAACCGATCAGCCAACGATCCGAAATGACCGATGAAAAATGATCGATGAGATGATCAATGACTGATGGCGCGGATTCTATCTGCGGTGGGTGCCCCGGTCGTCCTGCCGGTGCGGCCGGCTACTCCGGCGGCAGGAACTGAAACGGTTCGAGGATGAACACCCGGACCAACTCACCGGCGGCCAGCTCGGGACGGTCCGCCGGCAGCACCGCCAGCCCGTTGATCGTCCGCCACGAGAACAGGTCGGCGCTGCCCTTGTCCCGGACGGGACGGCACAGCAGCCGCCCCTCTTCGGCGACGAGGCGGCAGGGGCGGTAGGCGGCGCGGTCGCCTCTGTGCCGGAGGTCTGCGGTTAAGGTGGCGGTGACGAACATGCTGTGCGGCCGGTTCCAGCCGGCCAGCCGCCGCAGCGCCGGCAGAGCGAAACGGGCCGCCTGCAGCAGCGAAGAGACCGGGTTGCCGCTGAGTCCGAACAGGAGCTGGCGGCCCTTGCGGGCGAACACCAGGGGTTTGCCCGGTTTGATGGCCACCGCGTCGAACAGCACCTGAAAGCCCTCGGCCCGCACCGCGGTCTGCACAAGATCAAATTCACCGACTGAAACGCCGCCGGTGAGCAGGATGACGTCGGCCTCGGGCTCGGCGCTCACCGCCGAGCGGATGGCGGCCTCGTGATCGGGCACGATGCCGCGGACGGCGCAGGTGTAACCGAATTTGCGGAAATACGAGGCGATGGAATACATGTCGGAGTTCCGGATGCGGCCGCCTGTGAGCGGCTGGTCGATGTCCACGAGTTCAGAACCGGTGTTGATGAGCGACAACACCGGCCGCGGATAGACACGGACCCGGGTGAAGCCGAAAATGGCCAGAACCCCCAGATCGCTGGCCTTGAGGACGTCGCCGGGGGCGAACAGCGGGCTTCCCGCCGCCAACTCGGATCCCCGCGGCGCGACATTCCGGCCGGCGACCGGCGTTTCCGTAAACTCCACCCAGTCGTCGGGGTGTTCCCGGCAATGCTCCTTCGGCATCACGGTGTCGGCGCCGGCGGGCAGCGGCGCGCCTGTCATGATCTTGACCGCCGCGCCGGGGGGCAGTTCGCCGTCAAAGGCCTTGCCGGCTGGCAGGCAGTCCACCACGCGGAGGCGCGCACCCGGTCCCGTCGCGTCGGCGGCACGGAAGGCGAAGCCGTCCATCATGGCCCGGTTGAAGGCGGGCACGTCGTCACCGGAGCGCATGTCGGCCGCCACGGCATAGCCGCCGGCTTCCAGCAGCGGAACCTCGATGGGCGCGCGGGGCTGGCACTGCTCCAGAATGACGCGCTCGGCCTCTTCGATGGAGATCATGGGAACCTCTTCCCGGCGGTCTCGCCCAGATGGTAGCTGAAAAACCGCCCGAATGCACGGGGTTTTTCATGGATCGGCCGCCGGGAAGGTGGACGCGGCGGATGTCTTTCGCTATACTCCCGTTTTCTCCCCGGTTGCGCGCCTCGGCGAACGCGACTGGAATCCAGCGGAGGTGCGGCATGGACCCAAAGCCCGGCAACTTCCCCTCGACCTTCTGGATGGCCAACGTGACCGAGCTGTTTGAGCGCGGCGCGTTTTATGCTATGGCCAGCTTCGTGGTGCTCTACCTCGGCCAGCTGGGCCTCGGCGACTACTGGCCCAGCACCCTTAACGGCACCGTGCTCTGGACCCTGGTCTATTTCCTGCCCATCCTGTCCGGAACCATCGCCGACCAGGTGGGTTTCAAAAAGTCGCTGCTGGTGGCTTTTGTGCTCCTGGCCGCCGGATACTTTCTGATGGGCTACCCGGTCTGGTTCGGCGGCGCCACTCTGGCCAAGACCGTGGAGAGCGAGGTTACAGCCGGTGCCAACGTCGTCATCCCGGTGGTTATCGCCATCGTGCTCATCGGCCTGGGCGGCTCGGTGGTCAAGCCGTGCATTTCGGGCACGGTGCAGAAGACCTCCGGCGTCCTGGCGACGCTGGCTTTCGGGATCTTTTACATGGTCATCAACATCGGCTCGCTGTGCGGCCGCGGCGTGAGCTATGCGGTGCGCAAGCAGTTCGACTTGAGCTATATCTTCGCCGTGTCGGCGGCGTTCGCCGTCGTCGCGTTTTTTGTGGTGCTCATTCTCTACAAAGACCCGGACCGGCTCCCCGGAGCGGCGGAGAAAAAACCGCGCAAGTCACCCGGGCGCATCCTCATGGACATGGTGCTGGTGCTGCGCAACCTGCGTTTCGCGCTGTTCCTGGTGGTGTCCAGCGGCTTCTTCTTCATCTACAACCAGGTGTACAACGTGCTGCCACTCTATCTGAAGAAGGTCGTGGAGCTCGACCCGCCCGTGGACCTCATCACCATGGCCAACCCGTTCACCATCGTGTTCTTCCAGCTCCTCATCACCAAGCTGTTCGGCAAGTGGAAACCCATCAACTCCATCGTGGTGGGCACGGTGATCATCGGCCTGGCCATGGTCATCAACCTGGTGCCCATCTATTATCTTGGCATCCGGAACTTGAGCCTGGGCACCCTGCTGCCACTGGGCTCCATCTTCATCACGTTGACCGTGGCCCTCATCGCGTTCGGCGAACTGTTCACCTCGGCGCGGACCTATGAGTATATCGGCGCCCTGGCGCCCAAGGGGCAGGAGGGACTGTTCCTCGGTTACGCAAATCTGCCCATGGCCATCGGCTCGTTTTTCGGCGGGCCGGTGGGTGCGCTCATCTTCAACGAGGTGATCTGCCGCGGCGCCGTCAAGCGGCCGGACGGCCTGCTCGACCCCGATCCATTCTGGAACACCTTCGGCTGGCTCCTGCTCATGACCATCGGGCTTGTTTCGGCCTTCAGCATGTGGCTCTACAACCGCTGGCTCCGGAAGCAGCAGGCGGCATGACGGAACCGGCCCCGGGCCGGGCGGCAGCGCGAGGGATCAGAGCCGCTTCTGCATCCAGACCACGTCGAAATCGCGGTCGAACTTGCGTCCTACGGCCCGGAACCGGCCGCATTCCGCGAACCCGTTCCGCCGGTGGAAACGGATGCTGCCGTCGTTGAGCGAGGAGATGCTGGCCAGGATCGTGTCCACCCCCAGCCGGTGCGCCTCCGCCTCGAAGCGCTCCAGCATCATGCGTCCCAATCCGCGCCCGGTGTGCTCCGGGCGGATGAAGTAGGTCACCTCCGCGGTCCGGGCGAAGGAGTCGGCCGGGTGCCAGCGGCGCAGCATGCCGAAACCGGCCACACTCCCGTCGGGGGCGATCACGGCGACCGACGGATAGCCCTGGGCCAGACCGGCCAGGCGCCGGTAGAACGCTTCGTCCACCGGCGTGGATGGGTAGGCGGCGAAGCTGCTGCCGACGAACTGATTGAAGATTTCGGTGACCGCCCCAGCGTGGGCGTCGGTCAGCGGTTCCAGACGATACGCATCCATAGGGTGTTCTCCACAGTCCGCACGGTTTCCGCCGGTCTGGATCCTGAGATCACCCGGACGAGATTCCGGGCAACATTCAGTCATACCGGCGGGAACCGACTATTTTCATCCCGTTCCGCCCCGAAGACAACAGCCAATCAGACCGGGAAGCGAATCTTCCAACGCATGGGGGAAGAGCCGGACCGGCGCGTCCGCCGGGGCGGACGCCGTCGTTGCGTTGAAACCGGCGATCCGACACGAAATCTGTGGATGTTCCCACCTTTTCTTTGATGTTTCCCAATTGTGGAGACGCAATATTTTTGAAATGATTACGATAAGTGGTGCAGAACATTCAGCCCGTCGTTGATGGGATCGCCGCGCAGAGAGACGGACAGTTCAGTGAGCGGTGGTCGGACAATCGTACCAGGAGGTAATCCATATGAGTATCGGACCAGCAGGTGGGACGCGACAGACTGTCACGCCCGACGATTACGACAATCCCACTGACGGGGGGGCTGCAGCCGGATCGGGCAAGCCTTCAGGCGGATCCCAGCCGGATGTCTGCCGGACCCCTTCGGGGGGGCGATCGGATTCGGTGACCGGCACAACCGGCAGCGGTTCTGCGGATGCCGACAGTGTGACTGCCGGTGTGGATTCACGGGCAGGGAGCTCCTCTGTTTCCATCGGCGCGGGCGGCTCCATCTCCGTCCGGACAGGCGGCAAGGGCGGGTCCGGCAAGGGTATCGGTGATACAGGGGCAGGCGGCACGGGCGAGACAGCGCCGGCGAAGACGGAATCGGCAATCAGCGGCAGTGTCATGCGGTCCAAGGTGCAGGAAGCCATGAAGACCTTTGATATGGGCAAGGCGAGCGCGGCGGGCGCCACCGCGGGTGCCGAGGGCGGAAAACCGGAAGGCAAACTGGACGGCAAGCTGGACGGAAAGATCGACGGTAAAATGGACGGGAAGCTGGATGGCAAGTTCGACGGCGGCGCCATGGGCGGCAAGATCGACGGCAAGGTGGACGGCAAGTTCGACGGCGGCGCCGTGGGCGGCATGGCCGGCGACATGGGCGGCAAGGTTTCCGGAAAAATGGACGGGAAATTCGACGGCGGCGCCGTAGGCGGCATGGCCGGTGACATGGGCGGCAAGGTTTCCGGCAAAATGGACGGGAAATTCGACGGCGGCGCCATGGGCGGCATGGCGGGCGACCTGGGGGGCAAGATCGCTGGTAAAGTGGAAGGTAAATTCGACGGCGGCGCCATGAGCGGCGCGATGGGTGGTGTCGATGGCAAGATCGATGCCGATAAATTCGGCATGGGTGACAAGTTCGGGCCCGGTGACAAATTTGGCGGCATGGGTGACAAGTACGGTGGTCCCGGCGACAAATTCGACGGCATGGGTGATAAGTACGGCGGTTTCGGCGATAAGATGGGCGGCTATGGGGACAAGTTCGGCGGTGACGGCTGGTCCGGCGGCGGACCCGGGGACAAGTTCGATCCCACGGGCAGCGGCGATGCCGGCAGCGGCAAATGGGGCAAGGAAGGCTCCTACACCGACGGATTCGGCAAGAAGGACGATTCGGGCGGAGTCGGCGGTTACGGCAAGGACGACAACAAGACCGGTGGGTCAAGCTGGGGCAAGGATGACAAGGATACCGGCAAAACCGGCGGTACCGATGACAAGAAGGGCACGGGCAGCAGCGACAGTTCAGACAAGACAGACAAGACGGACAAGTCCGACAAGTCTGACAGCTCCTCCGGCTCCAGCGACAAGGCGGACAAGGATTCCGGTGGAAAGGAGAAGGAGAAAAAGGAGTCCAAGGGCATGGGCATCGGCGGTCCCGGCGACCCGGACAAGACCGGTGACGGCGGCGGCGTGTACGACCCGTTGGGCGCTCGGCCGAACCGCGAGCGCAACAAGATGCCCACGGGTGAAGCGGTGGGCATCGACCACGGCGAAGGCGACCGGGGCAGCGGCGACAATTCGTTCTCCATCGAGGGCAGCATCAACGCCAGGGTCAATCCCGGCAGCAACCGGGACACCGACTACGAGACCCGCGAGGAAGGCCCGAACATGATGTGGCAGAAAATGCACTACGGCATCGACCGGCCCGAAACCGGCCAGAGCGAGGGGCAGGTGCAGGGGCAGGCCCGGGTCCAGGGCGGGGCAGCGATGGCCGACGGGGCTCGTGACGCCGCGATGGAGGGCGAGGGACTGGCAGACATGGAAGAGCCTCCGCCAGGCATGGGCAGATGACGGATTCCCGGAGGGAAGAGCTTCGAACGCACGGGTTTCGAAGCCTGATATGATCTGGCCCGAGGCCGGACGGTTGCGGAGCGGGGATCGCACATGCGGCCGTCCGGAGCCGAGGAGGGGGTAGCGAGGGCGGCGGAACACCTCGAATTCCGCCGCCCTTTTTTTACACGGTTGTCTCAGGCGGAGCCGTTTATTGACCCGGCCAGCAGCCGGTGCACCAGCTCGTGAAAGCTGGCAACCAGAAGGTCGGGGCCGGCACGACGCAGCGCGTTCGCGTCGCCGTAGCCGTACAGGACTCCCGCAGAGCGCACGCCGGCCCGCTGCCCGGTCTCGATGTCGCGCGGCGTGTCGCCCACCATCCAGGTCCGGCGGTCGTCACAGGGATCGGCGAGCGCCGCCCGCACCCGCCGGATAATCTCCGGATCCGGTTTGTACGGGAAATCGTCGGTGCCCTGGACATGGGCGAAGCGGCCGCGGATCCCGAGCAGAGTCAAGACTCTCTCCGCCATCCAGGTGCGCTTGGTGGTCGCCACCGCCAGGATGATTCCGCGCGCCTGCAGCGCCGCCAGACCTTCCGGCACCCCGGCGAACAGCCGGGTCTCGTCGGCGCAGTGTTCGGGGTAGTATGCCTTGTAGGCCACGACCGCCTCGGCGATCCGGCGGCGGCGGTGCGGCGGCAGCACCGCTGCGAACGTCTCCTCCAGCGTGGCGCCGATGTGCGGGTAAAACACCGATTCGTCCGACACTCTGTGCCCGATGCTCAGGAGCGCGTGGCTGAGAGCGCGGGCGATGTCCCGCTTCGAATCGGTCAGGGTGCCGTCGAGGTCTAAGATCACGAGGTGGGCCATGACGTTGGGTCACTCCGGGGCGGCGGTCGGCGCACTGGCGGATTCCAGCGGCGCTCCGTCCCACTGGCGGTCCCACTCATCATGGCGAAGGAGCAGCCGCGCACCGTCGGCGAGCCGGACCTTGAAATAGAGATAGCCGACGCCGTACCAGCGGTCCAGGATCTCGACCACCGCTTGGACCGATCCGTCCCAAACCACCTCGGTTGGCCGCTCGTCCACACGGTAGCCGCTGTAAGCGGACACTTCAATATTCCGGATCCAGGCGGCCTTGACCACCGTGCTCACACCCCCTTGGGCGCCAGCCGGTAGTGGGACACGAGCCACTCCTGGCCGTCGCGGTAGCCGAACAGTTCGGCGCAGGCCATGATGAACATGCGCCAGCGCTGGAGCGCCCGAGGTGCCTCCGCCGCGCCGCATGCCTCGGTGAGGATGGCCAGAATGTCGGCGCGCTGTCGGTCCAGGTTGGCCAGCCACGCTTCGAGGCTCTTCTGATAGTGCCGGCCGTTCACGCGCCAGTGCGCTTCCACCGCCAGGTGGCGGGGGAAGTAGAGAATCAGGTCGTCCGATGGCATCATGCCGCCGGTGAAGAAGTGCCGGCCCATCCAGTTGTCGGCCCCTTCCGACTCGAACGGGTAGGCCAGCCGGCGGTGGGTGAAGATGTGGATGAACATCCGGCCGCCGGGTTTGAGCCAGTCCGCGGTGCGCTCCAGCAGCGCCTCCCAGTTGCGCATATGCTCGAACATCTCCACCGATACGATCCGGTGGAAGCGGTCGGGTGCTTCGAACCGGTTCATGTCGGCGGTGGTGACCTCGATGTTGCGCAGGCGGCGCTCGGCGGCGCGGCGACGAATGAACTCCCCCTGCGGCGCGGAGTTGGAGACCGCCAGGAAGCGGCTGCCGGGGAACCGCTCCGCCGCCCAGAGGGTGAATGAACCCCAGCCGCACCCCAGATCCAGCACCCGCATGCCATCGACCACGCCGGCCCGCTCGGCGGTGAGCGCCAGCATCGCGTCTTCGGCGGCGGCCAGGTCCGTCACGCCGGCGGGCCAGTGGCCGGCGCTGTACTTGAGCCGCGGTCCGAGAATCCGTTCGAAGAACGCCGGCGGGACCTCGTAGTGCTGGACGTTGGCATCGTCTGCGTGCAGCGCCACCGGGGCGCGGCGCATCGACTCGACGAACCCCATTTTTTTCGCCAGGTTGGCTTCGGCGTCGCCGCGGTCCTCCTGGTGGAGGCGGCTCCGCAGCAGGCGGCGGATGCCCACGCGGATAACGGCGTCGGGCAGCTTGCCCCGCTCGGCCCAGTCAAGCAGCATGTCCATGGAAATGCTCCGGGGAAAAATGAGACCCGTTCCATTGTGTCATAGAAAGGTGAATTGGTGAATGGGTGAATCGGTGAATCGGGAGAAGATGGACGGCAGGCGGCAGAGAGTAAACAGTGAACGGTAAACAGTGAATGGTGAACGCCAGGCAGTAGAAGGTGAACCGTCGAATCTGACACCTATCGAATCTGCGTACCTGTAAACCTGCGAACCATTCTCCTATCTCCTCATTCCTCACTCCTCACTCTCCGCCGGGGCGGCCAAGGGACGAATGCGCTCGTGCGGGCGACATAATCGCGGTAGCCGGGTCGGCGCGCGCTGAGGTCCTGCTCAAGCAGGGTGACGCCCGACACCCGAAGGAGGAAGAATGTCATCAGGGCGGGGCACAGGACCGTCCACGGGCCGTGCGGCGTGGGCAGCACGATGAGGAAGAGGCCCCACCACATCACCGCCTCGCCGAAGTAGTTGGGGTGGCGCGTGTAGCGCCACAGGCCGCGGTCCATGACCTGGCCGCGGTTGGCCGGATCCCGCTTGAAGCGGGCGAGCTGGGTGTCGCTTACCGTCTCGAAGAGGAAGCCGGCGGCCCAGAGGATGGCGCCCGTCAGGTCCCAGGCAGTCCAGCTCGGTGGTGTGGCGGCGGCGATGCCGAGCTGCACGCCGAGCGAGATGAGCCACTGCAGGAAACCCTGCAGTAGGAAAATGGTGAACAGGCTTTGCCACCAAAACGCTGCGCCCCGGGTGGCGCGCATGGCGGCGTAGCGGCGGTCTTCGCCGTGACTGCGCCGCCGCCATAGGATGTGACCGGCCAGGCGCAATCCCCAAACCGTTACCAGAACCGCCAGCAGCAGCCGCCGTCCGTCGAATCCGTCCGTCCGGGCGTATGTCAGCCAGGCGACGAGGACGATCCCCAGTCCCCAGAACACGTCCACCACGCTGGCGTCGCGCAACCGTACGCTCAACAGCCAGAGGACGGTCATCAGTGCCAGCGCAGCAGCCAAATTGCTCAGGAGAATCATCGGGTCCATCGATTGTCCCCAATTGCTTTCATTTAATTTGATGCTTGGCATAATCATTCGGTCGCGTATATTATTTAATGCTTTCGCCGACTTTTTTGTTGATCAAAAAATGAAACTATTATAAAATTTTATAATATATTTAAAAAAGGCAGGACGCTTATGGATGCGATCATCTAC
>JAAYUB010000026.1 GCA_012517875.1 Acidobacteriota bacterium
GGCTTCGTTGTAAACCGGAATCAGCACAGATAGCTTCATGGACCGACCCCAGGCGAAACGGGCGACGGCGCAACACCGATCCCGACCGGTGGAGGTATGGCGAACAGCTTGACCGGCCCGCGGGTATGAATTATCTGCAGGTAATGGTCCTGGAATTCCGGTTTGAAAAATTCTGACACGCGTCGGCGGTCCACGTCGGGCGTCAGCCAGTCGGTGTTGACGATGACGTGGGTCAAGCGCGCACGGTGGCACCGGGTGAGGATGACCTCCGGATCGTGCTCGGTGCCGGCGAATGCCCCTTCCTTCGAAAAGGCGTACAGCAGCGGCCAGCGGCTCCAGTAGGCCGCCGCATCAAACGAGAGCAGCCGCACCGAACCGGTCAGATTGCGGTTGGCCCAGTCATAAACCGGAAAAAATGGATTCCGGGCGGCAAGATACTCCTCGCGTGGCATGATCCCCACTGCTGTCTTCAGTTCGGCCGCCCCCACCCGGATCTGAAAGGAGACGCCGGGATGCACCCATGGATAGACGAGCGGTGACAAGTATGCGAGCTGGAGCGCCAGCCCCACTCCCCAGGCAATCTGGAAAGCGCGGCCCCAGCGTTCACCCAGAACCAGCGGCCGCAGAATCAACCAGGCGGCCAGCGGCAACACGGGCAGCAGGTAGCGGATCTCCTGGGCGGTGAAGAACCAGACCAGCGTACCGAACCCGAAGGACAAGGCGAACCATCGGTCCCAACCCGAGCTGCGCCGCCACCACAGCGCCAGCAGGGGCAGGGCCAGGAATACCAGCGGCCCCGGACCGCCCCGGAACGCTTCGGGGTGGATCAATAGATTCCAGGGCAGGGCGGCCAGCGCGCTCCATTCGCGTCCGAAACCGAAAGCGAGTTGTTCCCGGCGCACCTCGGCCACGATCGATGGCGTGATCAGGTCAGAGTGGAAACCGGGCAAGGGTATCGGGAAGAGCGGATTTCCTGTCAGGAAATACGTGCGGAACAGCCATGGCGCGACAATCAGGACGGCCAGGGCGCTGAAGATGCCGGCGTGGAGAAGCACGTCGCGTCGCGGACGGCGCAGGAAGGCGCCGAACACGAGCACCGCGCCCGTCAGCCAGCCCAGCCACGGCAACGCCGTGAGCTTGGCAGTCAGTGCAAAACCGGTGAAGATGGCGGCTAAGGTCAACCAGCCTTCTGTACCAAACCGGCGCCACCTGAACAAGCACAAGATCGCCGCAAACAGAAACAGCGTCACACCCAGATCGGTATAGGCCGAGGACATCTCCCACATCACCACAGGCAGCACCAGCCAAAAAGCCGCGAACAGCCAGGTGCCTCCGGGTTCGAGCCGCTCCTCCACAAACACGCCGGGCAGCAGCGCGATCAGGGCACCCAGGCAGAAATGCAGCAGCTTCGCGCCGATTTCTCCGCCCGCCAACCCCGCCGCGCCGAAGAGCGCGGCAATGGCGTTGGGAATGTACGCGTTCCAGTTGCTGGGTTCCACCGGCAACACCCCGGTGGCGGCCAGCTCGCGGGCCAGCCAGAGATGAGTGCGCAAGGCGTCGAAATTGAGTTCCGGCACAAAGCACAGCAGGAACGGCGCACCGAGCAGCACCAGGGCCAGCGCCGGCCAGCGGCCGTGATCGCACAGGCATGCCCACACCGGCCGGCCCGGCTGACCGCGCTGCCCCCACCACCAGAACCCGACGGCCAGCGCCGCGACCACCGGCAGCCGCACCAGGCCCACCAGTGACAGGCCGTAGAACAGTTGGGCCATGGCGCCCAGTCCCAAGGCAGTCTGGAACGCGAACGTGAAGGCGCTGTGACGCCGGGGATGCTCCTCGACCGGCAGGATGAACCCTTCAATCCGGGCACCCAAGCCGCGGCAGCCCGCCACCAGGACGGCGACCCAGGCCAGGGCGAACCCGGACTGGATAACGGCTGGCAGAGCATTGAGCCAAGGCAGTGGAGTCATCTCCCGGTCCCCGCAGAATCAAGTCTCCGGCGATCGACCCGGCCTGCGCCGCTGGCGGCAACATCTGTCCTGCTGTCGACCGGTCCAGCGCCCCCCCGCTGTCCGGTTGCCCGTCCGCGTCACTCAGCGGCGGGCCTTTTCGTCCATGATCTCGATGATCTTCCGATCCACGGCCCGCATGGATCGGCTCAGTTCCGCCAGGTTACGGATGGTGGCTTCGGGTGTCAGCGCGACGATGCCGTCATCCGCCGACACCTCCATCTGTTTCATGGCCATCTGGGCCGCGCGGGTGGCCATATCCGCCGAGGAACTGACTTTCAGCGCGCAGCCCGGCTTGGCGCCGTCGCAGATCATCCCGGAGAGCGTGGCCGCCATGATCTTGACCGCCCGTCCGATGTCCGTGACATCCCCGCCCATCGCGTAGGTGATGCCGCAGGCTGCCCCGATCCCGGCCTTGATGGCCACGCCGCAGAGCGCGGACAGGTAACCCACGTGCAGGGTGATGTGCATGGTGACCAGGTGGGCCAGCGCCACCGCCTGAACCAGCCGGTCCTCCGGCAGGCCCGCACTGCGGGACCAAGCCACCACCGGGATTGTCGCGATGATTCCCTGGTTGCCGGATCCCGCGGAACTCATCACCTCCAACGGGAAGCCGGACATGCGGGCATCACTGCCCGCCGCCGCGACGCTGGAGACGTGATGGGGCAAGTCGACGTGGTCGTCGGTGTCGCCGCCGGCGCCATGAAATCCCGCGCCCAGGCCCAACGGTTCGATCAACCCGGCCTCGCAGACACGCATGTTCAGCGCGATGGTCCGGCGGATCAGCTCCACAACCGGATTTGGCAGATCAGCCACCAAGGCGACCATCTCGCTGAACTGCATCTGGCGCAACGTTTCCAGGTCCGCGTCGGCCGATCGGTTCCCGGTGGCCTCGGGCTGATCGCGATAGGTTTCCCGGCCACCGGCAAGCAGGCGCACGATGTGCGTGTGTCGGTCCTGGATGCTGCAGCCGCCGGCAAGAATATCCGGTCCCCGCTGAAAGCGGACTTCCGCCTCGATGTACAAGTCGACCGGCGGCAGGTTTTCGTCGACAGTCACCGAGACGCGGCCTTGGTCGATGAGCCACCGGGCCTGGCCGACCGTGGCGTCGTCCACCTGGTTGAACAGTTCCAGTTCCAGCAGCGGATTGCAGAAGGCGCCCAGCGCCGCCGAGATGTAGATGCCCTTCAATCCCGGAGCATTGGGGATCGGAATAGCATATGCGTTCTTGTAGATGCACGGGGTGACCCGCACCGTGATATCCCGGATGTCTGCGGCCCTCAATCCGGACACCGGCAGGTCACGTTGCCCCACCACCCAGCCGCCGGCGGCCTGGACGGCCGAGCCGACCGCCAAGGCCACCGCCACCGGTTCCGTGCAACCGAGAGCCGGTTTCAGAATGGCATGAAACAGTTTTTCCAAATTGATCGGTCCGCTCATCCGGGCCTCGTGCTGACGATATCGATCATTGCGTCCAAGAGTCGTTATTGTACCGGCATGCCCCCCGGGCAGCAACCATTTCTTCCGGGCCGGGGCGAGCAGCCGGACCGCCGTCTCTTGGCGGGTGAATCCGGTTCGGCTATAATCCAATTCCATGGACCCTGCCGTTTTCTGTGACCTCGGACTGATGGTGACGCCGCGCGCGTCCCGCGTTCTGCTTCAATCCGGGACCAGCGCCGGCATCGAACTGCGTCTCACCGGTTACGCCGAGCGACTATCCGAACTGCTCCGAACCTGCTGCGAGGAACGAGTGCCGCCCCATCTGGGCGGCATGCTCCCACTGGCGGTGGAGCATGTGGATGCCATCCGGCTTCTGGCGGGGGCGGACATCCCCATCTGGGCCGACCGCGAATTCCAGCTGCAGCTGGAGCGGCTGTTTCCCGGCACCGATCTGCCGCTGCGTACCGCAGCGCATCCACCGGCCGCGACATTCCCCGTCAATCCCTGGACTCTCGTCCGGGATCCGGTGTGGCGGCTGCTGGTGGAACTGGCCATCCCGCTTCCCCGGCGGCTGATCCTGGCGGTGGAGGAACCGTGGATGTCGTTGCATCGGTCCCGCGATCAGGCCGGCGACCTGTTCAGCCATTTTTTGGACTCGGGCGGCGCCGCGGCCGACCTGGTACATCCCGCCGTTCAGCCTTATCCGTCCTTGGCCTGGGGTCTGAGCCGGGTCTTCTCGAACAGCCTCTTCGTCGCCCCGCCGGCGGCCGCACTCATCGGACTGCAAGCCGGTCATCCCCTCCTGCATCCGGCCCAGCCGGCGCGCTGGTTCCTGGTGCACGCCGGTGTCGCGATCACCACCGTCTGGGTGCTCAAGGGATCGCAAATCCGGGCGGGGCTGGCGCACCGGACCGACCGACTGACACCCGCCAAGCTGGGCGACTATCTGATCCAGCTGGCCAGCGGCCACGATCTCAACAGCGAGGTGCGGCTCGACGGCGGGTTGTTCGCCGCTACTCGACTCCTGCCGGAAGAAGAGGGCCCCTGGCGGCCGGTGATCGTAACCGGTCCCGGTGCCGAACCGTTGGCTCTCTGCGCCGACGGTTGGCCCCCGGAGCTGTCCGGCCGGGACTGGGAGGCCGAGGGCCTGCGTCTTCTCCTGGCCCGTCCCGGCTGCCGCGCCGTGGCTCGCCCACCCGGCGCGGACACGCTCCCGCCAGACGGATCGGTCATCTGACCCCGCTGCCACTCCTGACCAACCGACTGCAGGTCAGTCCGCCTTCGACGGCGGGGGTATCTCATAATTCACGTTGACCTGAACCTTCTGATAGTCGCTGAACCGGGAGACCACCCGGACATTGACACCGGAAACCAGCAGCACCCTCGCGGCGATGTTGCCGTCGGTGAGATGCGGCAACCACACCTCGCCGGCCACCTTCCGCTGTTCCACCAGAAAGCGTGTGTTCGGCGCGACCGAGGCCAGCAGCCCCCCGCCAATCTTGAACTTGTCCGTAAGCCGCGCCTCGACCCGGGCGACCTCCCGGGCGTCCTCGTCCACCCAGATGGTCCCGGCCAGTTTGCCGAGAAGGGTCTCCGTCTGGCTGCGCGGCTTGAAATCGGCTCGCGGCTCGAAGTCGAAGGCGATGACTTCCTGGCCATGCAGCTGCTCCCGTCGGAGCGAGTGGATCTCCGCAGCCCGAAGAAAGATCAGCACCGCGTCTTCCTCAGCCGCCGATCCGCGCCGTTTGGATTTCCTGTCCGAATCTTTGATCATCTTCTCGACCTGTTCCGCGACGCGCTTGTCCTCTTTTGCCTGTTCCTTGGCTGACAAGGGCTTGCCGTTCTTGCTCACCAAGCGTTCTACAAACGCCCCGTTCACCGGCGTCACGTCGTAGGTCGTGGCTTCTGTCTTTTTGACACGACCGGATCCATCCATCTCCTGAACCGTCCGGTTCTCGCGGAACGTGTACCGCTCCCGCATACGGGCGTTCTTCTCCTGGTTGGCGGAGATCTCCCGCAGCAGCACCGCCGGATCAGGCAGCGGCCGGCCGCCGGCCTCGGCTGGAAAACGGAATGTCTCAGCGGCCAAACCTGAACCATGGCTGACGCGCGCCAGCGTCACACGGAATTCACCGGCCGGACCCTGATACGCCAGGGCGTATGGCTCCAACACACCGTCCACGCGACGGAAATCATCAAACTGCCACGACTCCGTTCCCGCATCCGTCCGGCGTTCCTGCCGAAGGAGCAGATAGTTCGCGGAATCGAACACAAGGGTGACCGTCTCCTCACCCTGCGTCAGGTCGACGGCGACCGCGGCCCGGTCCTCCACCCGAACGGTGCGTACCGTCGGCCCCAGCCGGATCCGGTGGCGGGACAGGTCCCCCAGCCGCGCGGCGGTCAGCAGCGCCCGCAGGCGCAGCGCCGCGGCGTCTCCGCCGACCAGTGTCCGGAGCCCCGCCGCATCCCGCCGCCAGGCGGACATGCCGTTGTAGCATTCGGTAAAAGCGACCGCACCCAGCTCCACGTCCAGGCGGTACCGGTCCGGCACCGACATCCGCAACGCGAACCGACCGGTGCGCCCGTCGGGAGCGACGGCGGTACCCGACCACTCCGTCGCCCGCACGGCTTTCACGGCTTTTCCGCCGATGGCCGTCCGATACTTGTCGATGATCTTCCCGGGTGACTGGGCGCCGAGCGCGAGCGCCAGACTCCCAATGCCCAGCAAACAGGCAACCAGCAAACGTTTCATCTTCCCTCCGGTTTCCTTTGCACGTTAGACCGGTGATTCAGATTCAGGCGTCCACCGGAAAGTTCACCGGAGCCGATTTGATCTGTCCCGGCCGGGTTTGTTAAGATGCACTGTATCGCAGGTCGCCGGCAACCGCAAGCTTCGGGGCGGGTCCCGGGCGGCGCTCCGGCCACCGCCGAACACCGTCTACCGGGAGCGATCGCATGAAGCCACGCCACGAGATCCTGATCCTGGATTTCGGTTCCCAATACACGCAGCTGATTGCCCGTCGGATCCGCGAGTGCCGTGTCTACTGCCAGATCGTACCCTTCAACGTCTCTCTAGACGCGGTTCGGCGGCGCCCGGTTAGCGGCATCGTGCTGTCAGGCGGACCCATGTCGGTGCTCCACCCGGACAGCCCCCTCTGCGATCCCGGCGTATTTGAGCTGGGCGTGCCCGTGCTGGGCATCTGTTACGGGCTCCAGCTCGCCGCCCGGTTGCTCGGCGGCGAGGTGCGGCAGGGCACCTGCCGGGAGTATGGCCGGGCCGTGATCCGGCGGATCGGCCAGACTCCGCTGCTAGACGGAGTCCCCGATGAAACCGTCGTCTGGATGAGCCACGGCGACGATGTCCGGCGGCTGCCGCCGGGTTTCCGGGCGGTTGCGGAGTCGGACCAGACGATCGCCGCGGCTGAACATTCCGACCGGCGCTGGTACGGGTTGCAGTTCCATCCCGAGGTGGCGCATACCCGCGAGGGGACGCGGATCCTTCGGAATTTCCTGTTCACCATCTGCGGCTGCCGGCGATCCTGGTCGCTGGCCTCGTTCGCCGGAGAGCAGGTGCGCCGCATCCGGGAGCAGGTGGGCGCCGGCCAGGTGATCTGCGCCCTGAGCGGCGGTGTGGACTCCACCGTGGCGGCGACACTGGTCCACCAAGCGGTGGGTCGTCAGCAACTGTGCCTCTTCGTGGACAACGGGTTGCTGCGGCAGGCCGAATTCACCGCCGTGCTGGAGCGCTACCGGCAACTGGAGCTCAACGTCGTGCCGGTGGATGCCGCCCGCCGCTTCCTCGCTGCGCTCGCCGGGGTGGCCGATCCGGAAGCCAAGCGGAAAATCATCGGGCAGCTGTTCATCGAGGTCTTCGAAGCGGAAGCCCGCAAATTGGGCCGGGTGGACTTCCTCGTCCAGGGCACGCTCTATCCTGACGTCATCGAGTCGGTGTCGGTTCGGGGCCCGTCCGCGGTCATCAAGAGCCACCACAACGTGGGCGGCCTGCCCGACCGGATGAATCTGAAGCTCATCGAACCGCTCCGAGAGTTGTTCAAGGACGAGGTGCGACGGCTGGGCCGCCGCCTAGGCATCCCCGACACCTTCATCCAGCGGCAGCCGTTTCCGGGACCCGGTCTGGCGGTGCGCCACCTGGGACCGGTGACTCCGGAAGGCCTGGACATCCTCCGTCGCGCCGACGGCATTGTGCTCGACGAGATCCGCGCAGCCGGTCTGTACACGAAGCTGTGGCAGTCGTTCGCCGTGTTGCTGCCTGTCCGCAGCGTCGGCGTGATGGGTGACGAGCGGACCTACGAATACACCGTGGCCGTGCGGGCGGTCAAGAGCGAGGACGGGATGACCGCCGACTGGGTCCGCCTGCCCTATGCCGTGCTGGAACGAATCTCCACCCGCATCGTCAATGAGGTCCACGGTGTCAACCGCGTGGTGTACGACATCAGCGCCAAGCCGCCCAGCACCATCGAATGGGAATGATCTTGCAGCCAGCGACGCATCCGCTTGCCGGTTGTCCCGTCTCACCCGATCGAAACCGTCACTCGTTGTTTCGGCGCCAAACCCGCCGGCTCAATGATCGTGACCGTGCCCGTGGTGGCCACAGGCTGTCTCACGGGTGATTGGAACCAAGCGTCCGGCGGCGAAAGCTACCAGCGCCTCCGCCACCGTGGAATGCTCGGCCCGGAACACCTGGATGTTGGCCGACTGAAGCTTGAGGCAGGCGCCCCAGCCGATACCGCCCACCACCAGTGCCTCGACCGATTGGCCCGTCAACGCGGCCAGCGGCTGGCACATGCCGTGGGCGTGGTGCTGATCGGCGTTGACCACCGCTTGCGTGGCGCGCGTTTCGGTATCCACAATCAGAAAGACAGGCGCAGACCCGAAGTGCGGGCACAACGGGCTGTTCAGACCTCGGTTTTCATCCACCGGGAAACAGATGTTCATGATGAGACCTCCTGATCTTCCGGATCGGACAAGATCAAAGCACAACCCTCCATGAGCGCCCGGGCGACTTTGTACCGGGCCCGCCACACCAGCCGCTGCACCGTGCCACGCGAAACGCCCATTCGGCGCCCGGCGGCATATTGTGAGAGCCCAAGCAGATCGCACAGGCGCAACGTCTCCAGTTCGTCCTGAGCCAGATGGATGGGCTCCAGGTCACGCAGAGGAATACGGGTGGGCTTGAAAGCGCGGCCGCCATACGGGCAGCCGCAGTGTCGGGGTTTGCAGGGACGGGGGCTCACGGGTGATCGCCTTGTTATGTGCATATGCACATAACAAGAGTAGACCAGGGGCCGGCTGTTGTCAACACCTCATGTCGAGATTGATGGGTTGCCTGAAATGGCTCGCGGAACTGCCGGTCGGCCGGGGTGGCAATCAGAACGCCAAGACCACGCCACCGCGTAGCGAGTTGGTCCAACCGGCGTCATCGTCGTGGACATAGGCATACTCGATCCGGCCGGCCACGTTGGGCAGGATGAATACCTTGGTCCCCACACCCAACTGGAGGTGGATGAGATTGTGGGTACCCGCCAGACCGTAGAATTTGAACCGGCCCGGCAGCGGGGCCTGCAACAGCGCGTTGAGATTGAGCCAGGTGTCGGAGTTGGGATCGTCGCTGCAGTGTTCCACCCCGCCCTCCACCATGAGATAGGGCAGGACATGCCGGCCGTAGTTGAATCCAACCAACGTGGCCGACCAGTCGCCGTAGAGGTCGGATACCCCCGCCCACACGAAGATCTCATTGTCGCGGTCTCCGAACAGAATGGACTGGGCCGGGGCGGTGCCGGCCGCGGCCGCCAGCAGCAGAATCACCAGTAATGCGCGTTGGACCATAGAGCCTCTCTTCGCCCGGCCGAACACTGGCTACGCCGGTTGCAGCGACGGGCACGTTATGCAAGATGGACGAATTTTATCACACTGCGCCTCGGCATCCGGGCAGTGCACTTTTCGGTTGCATCCCGTCCACCAGACCCGCTACCATCTGACCCATGAGCACCGCCGCCGAACCGCCTCCGCCACCTCGCCCTCGACGGGCTGTACGGCGTCTGATCCGCCCCATCTTTCTTTGGACCGCCTCTGCCAGCGTATTTGTCGTCGGCTCGTTTTTCGGCTGGGCTTGGTTTACCGTGCGCGGCAGTCGCCCCGTTCTGAACGGAACAATCGCCGTAGCTGGACTGAACCACCCGGTGACCGTGTCACGAGACGCCCGCGGGGTTCCATGGATACGCGGCGGCTCCCGGGTGGATGTCGCGCGCGCGTTGGGCTTCATTCACGCCCAGGAGCGCTTCTTCCAGATGGACCTGCTGCGGCGGCAGGCGGCCGGCGAACTCGCCGCCCTGCTGGGCGGCCAGGCGCTGGAATGGGATCGCCAGGCCCGCAGCCACCGGTTTCGGAGCCGGGCGAAAGCCTCGGTGGCCGCCGTGCCGCCCGTCGACCGCCGCCTCATCGACGCCTATACCGCCGGCGTCAACGTCGGTTTGACCTCCCTGAGCGCCGCACCGTTCGAGTACCTGCTCCTGCGCGTCGAGCCCGAGCCGTGGCGGGCGGAAGACACAATGCTGGCGCTGGTGGCGATGTTCTTCGCTCTGCACGACACCAGCAACCGGATGGAGTCCGACCTTGCCGTCATGGCGGACAAAATTCCACCCGCACTGCTCCCTTTTCTGGCGCCACCGGGAACCACTTGGGACGCCCCGCTCCAGGGCGGCAGCATGCCCGTCCCCGATCTGCCTTCCGCCGACCTTCTCGATCTCCGCCGCCGGCCACCGGCTCCAGTGCAGGCGAATCGGTGGACTGCCCCGCTCGATCCCTGCTTCGGCAGCAACAACTGGGCGGTTGCGGGACAGAGGACGTCTCACGGTGGCGCCCTCCTGGCCAATGACATGCATTTGGGATTGCACCTCCCGAACACCTGGTATCAGGTCGCCATGGTCTGGCCGGCCAACGACGGCGAACGGCAGGTGGCTGGCGTCACCCTGCCCGGGACGCCCGCCTTGGTCGTCGGCACCAACCGCCGGGTCGCGTGGGGATTTACAAACAGCTACGGCGACTGGCTGGACTGGGTGATTGTGCATCCCGATTCCGGGGACCCCGGCCGCTACCTCACGCCGGCAGGTCCACGGAAGTATGAGAAAATCGTGGAGCGCATAGCCGTGCGGGGCGGTGCGCCGGTTGACCTGGAGGTCGTGAACACAATCTGGGGACCGGTAGTGGGCCGCGACCACCGCGGCCGGCCGCGCGCTCTCCGGTGGACCGCCCACGAGCCGGACGGAATCAACCTCCGACTCCTGGACCTCGAAAACGCACAGACTGTCGACCAAGCGATCGAGTGGGCCGCCCGCTGCGGCATCCCGCCTCAGAATTTTGTGTGTGTGGATGCTGCCGGGCGGATCGGCTGGACCATATGCGGCCGGATCCCTCGCCGCGTGGGCTTCGACGGGCGGCGGCCGGTTTCTTGGGCTGACGGCACCTGTCGGTGGGACGGGTGGCTGCCGGCAGCGGAATACCCGCGCCTGGTTGATCCGCCGTCCGGGATCATCTGGACCGCCAACAACCGTGTGACGGCGGGCGGCGATCTCCTTCGCATCGGCGATTCGGGATACGATCTCGGCGCCCGGGCCCGCCAGATCCGCGACGGCCTGGCCGCCATATCCGCGCCGGACGAGGGGGCCATGCTGCGCCTCCAGTTGGACGACCGGGCGGTGTTCCTGACCCGTTGGCGGGATCAGGTGCTGGCGCAGCTCACACCAGAGGCGGTAACCGGTCATCCGGGTCGCGCCGAGTTCCGGCGGCTGGTCCAGCACAACTGGAACGGACACGCCAGTACCGACTCCGCCGGATATCGCCTGGTGCGGGCTTATCGCCTGACGCTACTGGAGCAGGTGTACGGCTGGTTCATCGCCCCCTGCCGCGCCGCGGATCCGGATTTCGGCGAGTCGGGTCGCAGGCAGTGGGAAGATGTGCTGTGGCGCCTGGTGACGGAGCAGCCGCCTCACCTCCTCGACTCCCGGTACCGCGACTGGCCCGCGGTCTGCCTGGCCGCGGTGGACCGGGTGGTGGCCGAGCTGACAGCCGGCGACCGGTCGTTGGCGGCGTGCACGTGGGGTGACCGGAACAACGTGAAAGTCCGCCATCGCCTCAGCGGGGCGGTCCCGCTCCTGGCCGAGTGGGCAGACATGACCCCGCGCCCGCTGCCGGGTGACTCACACATGCCCCGGTTCCAGTCACCCGGCGCCGGCGCCTCCGAGCGGTTGGTGGTTTCCCCCGGCCGCGAAGAGAGGGCGATCTTCCACATGCCGGGCGGTCCCAGTGGCCACCCGCAATCCCCTTACTACGGCGCCGGCCATGCCGACTGGGAGGAAGGATGTCCTACGGCCCTGCTGCCCGGACCGGCCCGTTGGATTCTGACTCTGACGCCTGCGGCGACACGGCCGGATTGATTGTCCCCCTCGCCCCACCCGGCCTCGCCGCCGCACCGAGGAGCGAAATTTTGCGCCGGATGTTCGGTAATCTGCTGTTTGTTCTGGTGCTGCCGGCGATGCCGATCCTCAGCGGCACACCGCCAGCCCCGGCGGCGCGCCCGTCGACCGGCGCCTTGCCCGCAGCAGCCCCTCCCGGAATCCGCTCGCCGGCGGCCATAGTCGCCGACTTGAACACGGGCCGGGTGCTCTACTCCAAAGAGGCCGATCAGGCCCGGCCGGTGGCCTCGCTTACCAAGCTCATGGCCGCCCTCGTTCTCGTCGAGTCCGGATTGGATTTGAACACATCCCAGACCATCACCAAAACCGATCACCGCTTGGTGAAGCGGGGCGCCCCGTCGCGCCTGCGCTCCGGTTGCGCGTACACTCACCGCGACCTGCTGCACGCCGCCTTGATGGTATCCGATAACGTCGCCACAGTCGCACTGGGCCGTTCCATGGGTTGGACACCCGAGGCGTTCGCCCACCGGATGACGCTCCGGGCGGTGGAAATGGGCCTGAGTCACACGCGATTCACGGATCCGACCGGTCTGGACGCGGGCGATGTGTCCACCGCGCGGGAGATGCTCGCCATCCTGCAGGCAGTGCTCAATCAGCCGGTCCTTCAGTCAACCTGCCAGAAAGAGCTGTACGTCATTATCCCGGTCAGCGGCAAGGGTCACCCCATCCTGTACCGGCACACCGACGCCTATATCCGCCGCCACCCCTGGGACATCCTGGGTGCCAAGACGGGCTACACCCACCCGGCCCAGTACTGTCTGGCCATCGGCGCGGCGCTGGACGGACGCCCCATCGGCATGGTCTTCCTGGGCGCCATCGGCGACCTGACCCGTTTCGGCGACTACTCGCGCGTCATGCGCTGGCTCACCAAGCAGTCCAGACCGCCAGCAGTCACCGGTTGACCCGAAAGGCTGTATCGGCTGGAGGTTGCATTTGGCATCGACATCCACAGGAGCGACCGCTCCGGAAAATAATGCGCTAGCTTCCGGTCGTCGCCACCCGGCTCGCACAGCGTTGGCCCTTCTGCTGCTGGCCGGCTCCGTGGTCGTCGTGTACATACAGGTCTGCAATCACAGCTTTATCAATTTTGACGATCACGGATATATCACCGAAAACGAGATCGTGAAGGGCGGTCTTTCCTGGAATGGGCTGGTCGCCGCGCTCCGATCCTTCAAATGCTCAAACTGGCATCCGCTGACGTGGCTGGCTCACACGGCGGACTATGCGTTGTGGGGTGATTGGGCGGGCGGGCACATTCTTGGCAACATCTTTCTTCACCTTGTCACCACGTTGCTGGTGTTCGTATTTTTCAGACGACACAGCGGCAAGTTCTGGCCGTCATTCTGGGTAGCGTTGGTGTTCGGTGTTCATCCCGCGCATGTGGAATCCGTCGCCTGGGTTTCGGAGAAAAAGGACGTGTTATGCGCCCTGCTCGTTTTGGCAACGCTGCTGATTTACGGGGAGTATGCGCGCAAACGGAAACGACGGGCCTGGTGGGGCGCGCTGGGCGTGTTCGTTCTGGCTCTGATGGCCAAACCAATGGCGGTCACCGTGCCGTTCCTGTTGTTGTTGCTCGATTTCTGGCCGTTGCGGCGTGTCGGGCGGGCGGGTACTCCCGCTAAGGACGGGGTGGAAGGCATCGGCGGGATGAGCGGGGTGATCGGTTTGGATCCGCGGCTGTGGTCCCTGGTGGGGGAGAAGATTCCCTTCTTCATGCTCAGCGCCATCTCCGCTTTCCTGACGCTGATCGCCCAGGAAGGCGCATTACAACGCGGGTCGGATATCTTGCTGGCGGACCGGATCGCCAACGCCGGCCTGTCGATCTGGAAGTACATTTTCAAAATGGCGGCGCCTGTTGACCTGGCATTTTTTTACCCGTATCCAGACAGCCCCCCGCTGGCTCTGTCGTTGTCGGCGCTGGCTGGCTTGATTGCGGTGACGGTCCTCCTGTACCGCCTTCGGCAAGCTCAGCCGGCCTTGCTGGTGGGCTGGCTCTGGTTTGTCGGAATGCTGATCCCGGTGATCGGGTTGGTTCAGGTAGGTGTCCAGGCCATGGCCGACCGCTATACCTATCTGCCATCCATCGGATTGAACGTAACCGTCGTCTGGGGGGTGGCGGCTCTGACGGCCCGCGGCCGGCGGGTGCTCGTCGTCGCGCTGGCCGGCGGGACTCTTTGCCTGGTGTACGCTGTGAGCGCCCACCGGCAGGTCGGCTACTGGAAAGACAGCGAAACGCTGTACCGGCGGGCGCTGTCCGTGAACGCCGCCAACAGCGAGGCATGGTTCAACCTGGCCGTGTATTATCATCAGAACAAGCGCCATGACGAAGCCGAATCTTGCTATCAGCGCGGCCTGCAAATCAATCCTGATGACGCCAACGGCAATTACAATTACGGCGTGCTCCTGATCGAGACCGGCCGCCTGGACGAGAGTATCGCCTTTCTGGAAACGGCTTGCCGGCTCAACCCCCGATATGCCAAGGCGAACTTGCTGCTCCTGCTGGCGCGCACCGAGCAGGCCAAGCGCGGGTCAGACCTGCCGGCCCACCCGTGACGACATTCGCCCCAGCACCTCCCGCATCAATCCACACCAATTAGTTAATGCGGACGGAGGCCGGCTCGGCTATACGAGAGGCGACTCGAGACACGGCATCGAATCCGCCCGCCGCATCAACATGTATCATCTTTTCAACACGCTCGACCATCCCGCAATCCCCAGAGGCGTTGTGCCCCCACGCATCGAATGCTCATGGGCCATTCAATGTCTCGCTTGCTACTCAGCCCAGACATCCAAATGATCGCCATAAACAAGAAATTGGTACCCTCAAACAGACCAATTGGATGGTACAGATCGTTCCGAATTGGCCCTTGTGCGCCCAAAAATGATTCCATATAATCCAAATTGGACTGATCCAATTGGATAAATACTTGGTTTTGCCGTGGAGCCGCCCATGGAACTGACTATCGACCGAACCAGCGCCGTGCCCATTTACCGACAGATCGTGCGGCAGGTGCGCGGCATGATTCTGGGGGGCACGCTGCCGGACGGTTTCCGCCTGCCTCCTGAGCGCCGGCTGGCCCAGGCCCTTGGCGTCAACCGCAGCACGGTGGTCACCGCCTACGACGAGTTGCGGGCCGACGGGCTTGTCGACGCCCACGTGGGCCGCGGTACCGTGGTGGTCCGCCATGCCCAGCCGGTTGCCGCGGCGCCCACCGGCGGTGAGCTGCCGTGGCCGCAGCTTTTTCGCGAAGAAACTTCGCGTGCCCAAGACCCGCTGGTGCGCGATCTGCTGGCCCTCACCGAGCGGGACGATGTGATCAGCCTTGCCATTGGGCTGCCGTCGCCCGAACTGCTCCCCCTGGACCATTTCATTTCGATCCTCGGCGAGCTGGCTGCCGAAACGGGACCGGCGCTTATGCTCCACTGCCCCACCGAGGGGCTCACGGCACTACGCGAAACGTTGGCCGGCTGGCTGGCGGCGCGCGGCATCCCGTGCAGCCCCACTGAAGTATTGATTCTGTCCGGCTCCCAACAGGGACTGGACCTGGCCGCCCGGGCGCTGGTGGAGCCCGGCGACACCGTGGTGGTGGAGGAACCGTCATACTTCGGGGCGCTGCAGGTCTTCCGGTCCGCCAGGACCCGACTGGTGGGCGTACCCGTCGACGCGGAGGGGCTGCGCACCGACATTCTGGCCCGGGTGCTGGAGCGCGTCCGCCCGAAGCTCATATATACTCTGCCCACATTTCAGAATCCATCGGGTGCGGTGATGAGCCTGCCCCGGCGACGCGAGCTGCTGGCGCTGGCGGCCCGCCACGGCGTGCCCATCCTCGAGGACGATCCGTACTCCGAACTCCGCTACGAGGGCACCATGGTGCCGTCGCTCAAGGCGCTCGACAGTGGCGGGCACGTTCTGCATCTAGGCACCTTTTCCAAGATCCTCTTTCCCGGCCTGCGCCTGGGGTGGATCGTGGCCCCGCGGCCGGTGGTCCGCCGTCTGACCCTCCTCAAACAGGCCATGGATCTGCACTCCAACACGCCGGGCCAGTACGTCCTGGAGCGCTTCATCCGCCGCAGTCTGATGAACGAGCACCTGCATCTGCTGCGGCGGGCCTACACGCAGCGCCGGAACGCGATGGAGGAGGCACTCCGCCGCCACGCCGACACCCGTCTCACCTGGCTGAAGCCGGCCGGCGGATTTTATTTTTGGTGCCGCCTGCCCGAAGGCGTGGAGCGCTCCCTGCTGCTGGCCGCGGCCACCGAGCGCGGTGTGGCCTTCCTGCCGGGGTGGGCCTGCTACGCCGAGGAACCGGGCGAGCCGTACCTGCGACTGAACTTTTCATACCCCCCGCCGCACCAGCTCGCGGAGGGGGTGGACCGATTGATGGCCGCCATCCGGGCGGCTACTCTGCCGGCCGGCCGTCGTTCCGCCGCCACGGTGGGCACCCGGCCCATCGTCTGATTCGACAGGAGGAAGACACCATGTTGACACCACTGGCCGAACGCATGAACGGCATCAGGGCTTCGGAGATCCGGGAGCTCCTGAAGTTCACCGCGCGACCCGAGGTCATCTCGTTCGCCGGCGGTCTGCCGGCGCCAGAGCTGTTCCCCGTCCGTGAAATCGAGGCGGCAGCGGTGTCCGTTCTGGAGCTCGAGGGGGGCCGGGTGCTCCAGTATTCCTCCACCGAAGGCGATCCGCGTTTGCGCGAGATCATCGCCGCCCGGATGAACCGGGTGCAGGGAACCTGCCGCACCGCCGGCGAGGTGCTCGTTACCACCGGCTCCCAGCAAGGTCTCGACCTCACCGGCAAGATCTTCCTAGACGCCGGTGACGTGGTCTTGTGCGAGAGCCCCACCTACATCGGGGCCATCCAGGCGTTTTGCGTTTTCCAACCCCGCTTCGTCGAGGTGCCCACCGACGATGGCGGCATGATCATCGAGGAGCTGGAACGACGCCTCGCCGCTGAGCCGCGCGCCCGAGTGATCTATGTCGTCCCCGATTTCCAGAATCCCACCGGTCGCCGCTGGCCCACGGCGCGGCGGCGGGCGCTGCTCGAGGCGGCGGCCCGTCACCCGGTAGTCGTGATCGAAGACAGTCCGTACGCCGAGCTCACCTTTGACGGCTCGCCGCTGCCGGCGATACAGTCCATGGACGAGCGGGGGCAGGTGATCTATCTCGGCACGTTCTCGAAGACCTTCTGTCCGGGCTTACGGCTGGGCTGGGTGGCCGGACCCAAGGAGTGGGTAGAGAAATACGTGCTGGTGAAGCAGGGCGCCGACCTGCACACCTCCACTTTGCCCCAGCGATTGTTGCAGCTCTACCTAGACCGATACGACTTCGACGCCCACATCCAGCAGATCCGCACCCTTTACCGCCGCCGCTGCGCCGTCATGTTGAAAGCGATGGACCGGGCTTTCCCGCCGGGCGTCCGCTACACCCGACCCCAGGGCGGCCTGTTCCTGTGGGTGGAGCTGCCGGAGCAACTCAACGCCCGCGATCTGTTGACGGCCAGCCTAGCCGAAAATGTGGCCTTTGTTCCGGGGGGGGCGTTCTTCCCCAACGGCGGCCACGAGCATACAATCCGACTCAACTTCTCCAACATGCCGGAGGAGCGGATCTGCGAAGGTATCCAGCGGCTGGCACGGGTGATCCGCGACTCCCTGGCCGCCGCACCCGTTGCAGAAACCGCTTCGGTCGACGCCCGGGCATGAGTGACTTTCTCACAAGGTAACAGACATGACCCAACCCATTTACCAGGCCGATGCGTTCACCGCCGAGCCCTTTGCCGGCAATCCGGCCGGTGTCTGTCCGCTGAAAACCGGCCGGCCCGACACATGGCTTCAAGCCGTGGCACAGGAGATGAACCTGTCCGAGACCGCCTTCCTGCTGCCTGCGACAGACGGCTTT
The DNA here is from genome assembly GCA_012517875.1 of Acidobacteriota bacterium. Lineage (NCBI taxonomy): Bacteria > Pseudomonadati > Acidobacteriota > Acidobacteriota bacterium. The sequence continues at coordinate 17,847 of JAAYUB010000026.1, forward strand.
CGCCTGCGCTGGTTCACACCCACGGTGGAGGTGAACCTGTGTGGACACGCCACCCTGGCCAGTGCGCACATCCTGTGGACGGAAGGGTACGCCGACCCGGCACGGGAGCTCCGCTTCCACACCCGGAGCGGACTCCTCACCGCCCGCTCCGACGGTGACTGGATCGAGCTGGACTTTCCCGCCCGCACGGAGAATCCCGTGGAGCCGCCGGACGGCCTCGAGGAAGCGTTGGGCGTCCGAGTCGCCTATGCGGGGCGGAATGTGGACGATCTGGTGGTCCTCCTGGAGAATGAAGACGCTGTCTGGGCTGCCCAGCCCGACTTTGCCGCGCTGCGCCGGCTGCCCGTTCGAGGCGTGACCGTCACCGCGGCCGCCGATGACCCACGCTTCGACTTCGTGTCCCGGTTTTTCGCCCCGGCGGTGGGCGTGAACGAAGATCCGGTCACGGGCTCGGCCCATTGCTGTCTGGCGCCCTTCTGGCGGGCTCGCCTGGGCAAGGACGCCATGACCGGTTTTCAGGCCTCGACACGGGGCGGTGTGGTCCGGGTTCGGGTGGCCGGCGACCGCGTCAAGCTGAGCGGGCAGGCGGTCACGGTGATCCGCGGCACGCTGACAGACTAATCCTCGGCACTTTCCGCCATCATCTTTGCCCATCAGCACGCCACATCGGTTGGGGGTGGCGATCCATGCCCAACTGTGCTGAAATAGCCTGTTACGCAACCAGTTTTTCGAGGAGGCATCATGACGGAGCGGTTCATCGACCTGCGGTCCGACACCGTGACCCGGCCGACGCCGGCCATGCGGCAGGCCATGTTTACGGCCGAAGTGGGCGACGATGTCATCGGCGAGGACCCCACCATCCACCGGCTGGAAGCGCTGGCCGCGGAAATGACGGGCCGGGAGGCGGCACTGTTTGTCCCCAGCGGCACTTTCGGCAACCAGGTGTGCATCATGACCCACTGCCGGCCCGGCCATGAGGTGATTGTGTCGGAGCTGGGACACATCGTCCAGCACGAGGTGGGCGGCGCCGCGGTGCTCTCCGCCGTGCAGCTGCGGACCATCTGGCCGCGGGGGAGCGCCATCACCTGGGCGGAGATCGAGCCGCGCATCCGGCGGGGCGACGACATCCACTTCCCGGACACCGGGCTCATCGCACTGGAAAACGCCGTCTGGGACGGCACCGTCCAGCCCCTCGAGGAAATGGCGGAGATCCACGAGAATGCCCGTCGCCTCGGCATCCCCGTGCACCTGGACGGAGCCCGGATCTTCAACGCCGCCGCCAGCCTTGGCGTGCCGGCTGCGGCGATCGCCCGCCTGGCCGACTCAGTCATGTTTTGCCTGTCCAAGGGGCTGGCCGCTCCGGTGGGTTCCATAGTGGCGGGCGACGCCGATTTCATCCACCGCGCCCGCAAGATGCGCAAGCTCATGGGTGGCGGCATGCGCCAAGCGGGGATCCTCGCCGCCGCCGGCATCGTGGCGCTGACGGAGATGGTACCGCGGCTGTCCGACGATCACCGCCAGGCGCAGCGGCTGGCGGCGGCCTTGGCCGCGCGGCCGGAGTTGGAGCTGGCTCCGGACCGGGTGGACATCAACATGGTGTTCGTCCGTTTCCGGACCGGTTGCGGCGCGGAGCCCGAAGCGCGATTCGTCGCGGCACTGCGCCGTCGCGGCATTCTGACCTACCCGCCGGAGGGCGGTCGGGTGCGTTTTGTCATTCACCACGACGTAACCGCCGCAGACATCGACTGCGTCATCACCAGCCTGGACCCGGCACTGGCCGAAGTGCGGGCCGGCCGCTGCTAGGGGAGGGCGCCATGGCCTGGATCTACCTGCTCATCGCCGGCGGCTGCGAGATCACCTGGGCGGTGGCCCTCAAGTACAGCGTCGGATTCAGCCGTCCCGTTCCCAGTGTCATTACCGTGGTGGTGGGGCTGCTCAGCCTGTTCTTCCTGTCGCTCGCCGCCCGGCAGATTCCTCTCGGCACCGCCTATGCCATCTGGACCGGCATCGGCGCCGTGGGTGCCGTGGCCGCCGGGGCGATCCTCTTCGGCGAGCCCGTGGGATTGGGTCGCGGGTTCTTCATTCTCCTGATCGCCGCCGGAATCGTCGGCCTGAAGCTGATGGATGCACCGGTACGGGCCTGAGCTCTCCGGAGCGTCAGGCGGATCGCCCATCCGCCGGCGGGGCAAGAAGCGTCATACTTCGCCGCCGCCCAGCGTCTCGGGCAGATGCTGCCGCTGCAACTCTTCGTAATAGTTGATCACGGAGCGGACGTAGCGGCGTTTCTCCTCGTAGGGCCCTGGATAGAAACTCCGCTTGAAACCATAGACCAGCAGATCCTTGAGCTCCTTCGCCGTGATGGGAAAGTGTTCCAGGGCCAGGCCCAGCTCCCGGCACATGGTGGTCCGGGAGACCAGGCGGTTGTCGGTGCACAGGGTGCAGCTCAGGTTGCTCGCCCGCATTTGTCCAAAGGAGTGTTCCGCCAGGTTGTGGATCTGGGGGTTTGTCTGCAGGTTGCTCGAGAGGCAGACTTCGATGGTGATCCGCCGGTCGGCGATGTACTGGCTGAGCCGGTTCACATAATCCCGCCGGTCGGCGATCTCCGGCGAGCGGATCATGTCATCGCTGAACAGGAAGCTGCCGTGACCGATCCGGTCGGCGTGGCACTCGGTGATGGCCTGGAAGATGCTCTCCGGGCCATAGGCCTCGCCTGCGTGGACCGTCTTTTTCATGAAGTTCCGGTGGACGAAATCGTAGGCATCCTTGAAGTCCACCGCCGGGTAGCCGAACTCGTCGCCGGCCAGGTCGAAACCAACAATCGGCACGCCGCAGCGGTCGCGGATGTCCACCACCGCCCGCGCCAGCTCCACCGCCGCGAGCTGGAACACCTGCTTGGGCGGCGAGTAGCTGTGCAGCTCAAAGAACCGGCGGTAGAACTCCGAATAGACCGGTTCGAACTTGCGCATGGCACAGGCGATGATGCCGTAGGCGAAGCGCGGCTCCCGGCCGCTCCGGACGCCCTCGCTCCGGCTGTTGTAGTGGGCGGCCGCCCGCGCCAGCCCCCGGTCTACCGCCTGGAGCACCTCCTGGAAACCGAGGCCGGGATGCACGTGCAGGTGGGGGGCGAAGCGCACCTCGATGTAGCGAACCCCTTCGAGGATGTTATCCTCCATCAGCTCGTAGGCCACCCGTTCCAGTGACTCGGGATTCTGCAGCACCGCGACGGTGTACTGAAAACCGTGCAGGTATTCGGTCAGGCTGGCGTACTTTTCCTTGAACACCTGCTCGAACAGGCCGTCCACCGTGTCCGACGGCAATTGCACCCGGTGCTGGCGGGCCAGGTCAATCAGCGTCTCGGGCCGGAGGGAACCGTCCAGGTGCAAATGCACATCCGTCTTCGGCAGGAGACGGATCAGGTCGGCCGGGAGCTTCATGGGCACCTCAATCGGGGAAAATGGGACATTTATTGTAACCCATTCCCCCTGGCAGGCGAAATGTATTACAATGGCCATTCGATTCGCAGGAGGGCTGTGGCACCATGTTGGAAAGCTTGACCCAGGGATTCCGAACCCTCCGCCAGCGGCTGCAGGGGCTCGAGACTCTGTCCGAAGAAAAGATCGACGACGTGCTCGGCGACGTCCGGCGCTCGCTGCTTGAGGCGGACGTAGCCCTGCCTGTGGTCCGCAAATTCCTCGCCCAGGTTAAAGAGAAAGCCGTGGGCGAGATTGTCCAAACGCGGGTGTCTTTCCAAGACCAGAAAATGAAAGTCTCGCCCGCCGACGTCTTTGTCAAGATTTGCGAGGATGAACTCATCGGCCTGCTCGGACCGGTGGACACCTCCCTGCGCTTCCGCACCAGCGGACCGGCGGTGGTCATGCTGGTGGGCTTGCAGGGCTCCGGTAAAACCACCTCCGCGGCCAAGCTGGCCCGCCTGCTGCAGCGCCAGGGCCGTAACCCGATGCTGGTGGCCGCCGACGTTTACCGCCCCGCCGCCGTGGAGCAGCTGCGGGTGCTCGGCGAACAGTTGGGCGCGAGCGTGTTCATCCGCGACGGCCTCAGCCCTGTGCTGATTTGCAAGGAAGCGGTCCAGGAAGCGGTCAAGACCGGGCGCGACACCGTGATCCTGGACACCGCCGGCCGCCTGGCTATTGACGAAAACCTGATGCGCGAACTCGAGGACATCAAGCGCGAGACGCGTCCCGACAACATCCTGTTGGTGTGCGACGCCATGATCGGACAGGATGCGGTGCGGATGTCCGATGCGTTCAACCAGCGGCTGAACGTCGACGGCTTCATCATGACGAAGCTTGATGGCGACACTCGCGGCGGCGCTATCCTGTCGGTCAAGGAAGTCACCGGCAAGCCCATCAAATTCGTCGGCGTCGGCGAGCAGCTGGACCGGCTTGAGGAATTCCGGCCGGAAGGCTTCGCCTCGCGGATACTGGGTTTCGGCGACATCGTCGGCCTAGTGCGCGATTTTCAGGACGTCGTGGACCAGAAGCAGGCCGAGGAGGATGCCGTCCGGATTCTGCAGGGCGAGTTCAGCCTCAAAGACTTCGTGGACCAGATCAAGACCATCCGCAAGATGGGACCGCTCAACGAAGTGATGGAGCGCGTTCCCGGCATGTCTGACGCGTTCCCCAACGGCGTCCAGATGGACGAGGGCGAGCTGAACAAGATGGAGGCGATCATCGGCTCCATGACTCCGCAGGAGCGGCAGCGTCCCCAAATCATCAACCAGAGCCGGGCGGCCCGCATCGCCCGCGGCTCGGGTTACAAGCCGCACGACGTGCGCAATTTGATCGCCCAGTTTCAGAGCATGCGCAAACTGTTTGCCCAGATGGGCCAGTCCACGAGTTGGCTTGGCCGCATCCCGGGCCTGAAGAAGCTCGATCAGATGATGCAGATGCGCCAGATGATGGCCGAAGAAACCGACCTGGACACGGAAAGCCTCCTGGCCGGTCTGAAGAATCCCTTCAAGAAGAAGTTCCAGCCGGAATTCGCCACCAAGTCGCTGAGCGGCGACGACTGGAAGAAACTCAAGAACAAACGCAAGTCGGAGCGCAAGGCGCGAAAGGACCAGCACAAGAAAAAGAAGAAGTGATGTCCCAGCCGCCAGACCTGAACGCCGAGCAGCTCCCCGGCGTCGCCAAGGGCGCCGCATTCACCTTGGTGTTCGAATTCATCGACAAGCTGCTCGGTTTCGTCTTTGCCGTCCTGGTTCCGAAGCTGATCGGACTGGCCAATTTCGGCGTTTATAACATCGGCGTCTCCCTCACTCACATTTTCTCGACACTCTCGCTGGCGGGGCTTTCGCAAGGCGTGGTCCGCGACGGAAGTGTCCTCTATGAACACAGCCAATGGGGACGGTTGCGCGGCACGTTCCGGTTCGCCCTGACGGTGAGCGCCACCGCGGCGATCGGATTCGGCGCGTTGCTCGTCGTGTTCGCCCGCCCGCTGGCCGTCTTGTTGCTCCACGAAACCGGTCTGGCTTGGACTCTGTGGCTCGTCGGGATCGCCATCCCGGCCACCGCCGTCTGCGGCCTCCTGGTGCAGATGTCGCTGGCTCTCCGGGTGGTGCGGCACACGGCCGTCGTCAAGTATTTCTGCGAGCCGTTTCTGAAGCTGGTCTTCTTCACCGGGCTGTTCGCGCTGGGCTGCGGCCTCGGCGCGGCGCTGGGCGGATTCACTCTGGCCATGGTCGCCTGCGCCGCCCTCGCCGGGCTCCTGTTCTACCGACTCCTGCGGCGGGTGCCTCCGGCCCCGACCGAAGTCATCGACCGACAGCGGCTGCTGCTGTTCTCGCTTCCCCTCGTGGGTCCCATGATCATGGCCAACGTGCTCACCTGGGTCGACATCATCTTGCTGGGCGTCTATGCCGACAACTCGGTGGTGGGGCTCTTTTCGCTGGCGCTGAAGGTCGTGCTGATCCCCGAAGTCATCCCGCGCGCCTTCGCGGCGCCCACCACCCCCCGCATCGCCGCGCTGCTCGCGGACAACCGGCTCGGCGACTCCTGGAATCTCTACCGGGAGGTGGGCCGGTGGACACTGGGCTTGGCCCTGCCATGCTATCTGTTTCTCATCCTGCGGGCCGATCTGTGTCTGGCCATCCTGGGCCCCCAGTTCGTTCCGGGTTCCCTCTACATTGCCGTCCTGTCGCTCGGCCCCCTGCTGGTCGCCGGCCTGGGGCCCGCCGAAGCAACGCTGTCCATGGGCGGTCACTCCCGCCTGATGCTGATCAACACGCTGGCTGCATCCAGCCTGAATCTGGCGGCGGCGCTGGCGCTGGTGCCCCAGTTCGGTGCCCTGGCCATGGCGTGGATCATCTCCGGCACCTGGCTGGCGTACCGGCTGGCGATGGCCATGGAAGTGTATTTACTGTACGGCTTCTTTCCCGTCTCGCCTCGCGTTTTGTCCGTCACGCTGGCGGCGGTTCCGGCCGCGCTGTACCTGTACTGGATGCGCCGGGCGCCGCTGACGGCATCGATCCCGCTGGAGCTTGCGCTCGAGGTGACCATCTTCAGCCTCAGCTACGTTGCCGCTTTGCTCGTGCTGGCGGTGAACCGAGAGGACCGATTGGTGCTGGTCCGGATGATTCAGCGGATTCGGGACCACCTGGGAGAGCTGCGCCGGGGCCGGTCGTCGCGCAAGTTCCTCTGAGCCGCGTGCGGCGGTTGTCTTTCGATCGTGCTCTAAAGGAAGAAAGGCCGGCATGTCCGGCCCGAATCGTTATCGAGAGGCGGATTTTACTGACGGCTTGTTGTCGAGGTTGATTGCGTCGGGTTTGATACGGCCCGCAAGAACATCGGCGACCGTGATGGCCTTCATCTCCATCTGGACAATACGATTCAGCCGCTGCCACACCTGCCGGGCCGAGCAATGGGTATGGCGGCCACACTGCGGCTCATCCAGTTCCAGACACGGGACAAATTCCAGCCGGTCTTCGGAGGCGGCCATGACCTCCCAGACGGTGATTTGATCCGGGGGCCGGGCCAGGCGGTACCCGCCGCCGGGTCCCCGCAAGGCTTGAACGATCTTCGCTTCGCGCAACCGGATGAGAATCTGCTCCAGATAGTCCTGGGAAAAGCCCTCGCGTGCCCCGATGTCTTTCCGACGGACGGCCCGCTGGTGGTCGCCTTCCTGATGGCAGGCGATGTCCAGCACCGCCCGTAGTCCATATCGGCTCTTGGTCGTGATGTTCATGCGGTTCCCCCGTCGGACTCCGTCCGGGCTGTCGCGCGCCAGGCGGCCGGCATCAGGCCAGAAACGAGATGTCGCCGGCCCCCTCGCGCACCACTTCGGGGGACGGCCCGGTCAGATCGATCACCGTGGACGGCTCGGCGTAGATCTCCCCGCCGTCGATCACCAGATCGATCACCCCCTTCAGGCGATCGTGAATCTCGTTGGGATCCTGCATGTTTTCCCCGTAATGGGGATGCAGCGACGTGGAGATGATAGGGTTCTCCAGCTGTTCGGTCAAAGCGAGGCAGATCTCATTCTTCGGGATGCGGATGCCCACCGTGTGCCGTTTGGTGAGCATGATCTTGGGCACGATGTTGTTGGCTTCCAGGATGAACGTGTAAGGACCGGGCGCAACGCGCCGCATGATCCGGTAAGCGAAATTGCTGATGATGGCGTACTGGCTGGCCATCCGGATGCTGTCGCAGATGAAGCTCATCGGTTTGTGGCGGTCCTCGTCCTTGATGCGATACAGCTGGTTGATGGCCTTCTTGTCCAGGATGGAGCAACCGATGGCGTACACGCTGTCGGTGGGATAGGCGATCACGCCGCCACCCCGTAGGATTTCCGCGGCGCTCTGGATGTGCCGGAGCTGGGGCTGGTGCGGGTTGATTTTCAGCAGCATGAATCGGCCTCGCGCGCGTGTAATTCGTTTATTACTTTAATGTTAAAGCGTTTGTTTGTCAATCGGAAACTCGGCCGGCCGCAGCCGTGACCATTGTCCACGCCGGGTCAACACCGGAGCGGCGGGCCGCCGACCGCGGGTAAGCTACTCGTTTTTCAGGGAGGGTTGCCCGGTGGATTCCATCACGGCCAGCCAGATGCTGCCGCGGGGATCCAGGAAGCGTCGCTTGCGGATGACTTCCCGCATGGGCACGTGCACGAACTGGTTATGCCACGACCCCACCACCAAACCGGTTTTTCCGGCCATGCCGGCATGGACCGCGTTCTGGGCCAGGAAGCCGCAGAAGGTGTGATCGCTGCTGTTAGCCGGCACGCTGCGGATCTGGTAGCTCGGATCGATGTATTTCAGCGAGATCGGCGGGCTGGTGGTCGCAAAGTGGGCGTTGATGCGGTCGCGGAGGAACGTTCCAATATCGCCCATATGGGGATTGCCGTCTACATCGAAGCCGCCCGCTTCACCGAAGAACTTCTGACCGGCGCCTTCGGCCGTCACGATCACGGCGTGGCGCCGGGCGAGGAGGCGGTCCCGCAGCACCGCCAGCAGGCCGGCGGGCCCGTCGAGGTCAAAATCAACTTCGGGTACCAGGCAGTAGTTCACCTCCTTCAACGCCAGCGTGGCGGCCGCGGCGATGAACCCCGAGCATCGGCCCATCACCTTGACCAGGCCGATTCCGTAAGGTGCTCCTTTGGCCTCAACGTGGGCGCACTGGATGACCTTGGCCGCCTCCTCCACCGCCGAATCGAAGCCGAACGTTTTCTCCACCAAGTGAATGTCGTTGTCGATGGTCTTGGGAATGCCAACCAGCGCGATCTTGAGCTGGCGGTCGGTGATCTCCTGATAGATCCGCTGTGCCGCCTTGAGGGTGCCGTCCCCCCCGATCATGAACAGCAGGCGGATGTTCATTCGGTCCAGACAGTCACAGATCGCACCGACGTCCTGCTGGCCGCGCGACGATCCCAAGACCGTCCCTCCCTGCGAATGAATGTCGGCCACCGTGTCGGGCGTCAGCTCCAGCAGGTCGTGCCCGTAGTCGGGAATGAAGCCCTGCAGCCCATATTTAACGCCGTAGATGGTCCGGACCCCGTAGATGTAGTGCAGCTCGTTGACCACCGCCCGGATCACGTCGTTGAGGCCGGGACACAGTCCGCCGCAGGTAACCACGGCCGCTTTCAGTTTGGAGGGGTCGAAATATGTCCTACGCCGAGGGCCGGCAGGCTCGAAGCTGATTGGCTCCGTGCCCTGCGCCAGGCAGCGACGGAAGTGGTCCAGCGACAGATCCAGGAGGACGCGGTCCGTCTCCTCGACAAAGTGCCGGTAGCGAATCCTCGACTCGATGCCGGGTGTGCCCAGCTCTTCAATCCGGGTGTCGATCACCTCGCCCTGCTGCATGCGTTCCTCCATCGATTGAGTTTCGCCATCGGCCGGTTCCGCTTGGAAACCGATGCCGCCGCCACCCTAGCGGTTCCAGTCCACCGGTGATGTGCGGATCTCGCCGAAGCGATCCAGATATTTCAGGTGCCCGTGATCCCGGCCGTATTCGAACACCTGACGGGTGATGTCCACATCGTCCCGGCAATAGCGCTCAATCAAATCGAAGCGCCCCTCCTTGTACCAGCGCAGCGCGTCCAGCCCCTGACCGGATTTTCCCCGGCCCAGCGTGGCTTTGGCGATGCTGTCCAGGCTCACGCGAAAGCCCCACTGCTGGGCGATTTTTTCCAGCAGGTCCAGGGTCTTCCTGGCGCCGAGTTGGCGGAAGTCCACATCCGACCGATACCCCCGCAGGACCGCGTAGTCAAAGATCTTAATATTGAACCCGATCACCCGAGTGGCGGCGAGCAGCTCATCCACCAGCCGGCCCGCATCCGCTTCGCGGAAAGTGGTAAACTCGCCGGTGGAGTAATCGTACAGGACCGCCAGCGACAGTTTGAGTTGATGGATGTTCTGCTTGCCGCCGACTTCTTGGAAACTGCGCTGGGTCTCCAGGTCGAACACGACCTCGCGTTCGGCCGGTCCAAAGAGACTGCGTTGCAATGATGCCATGTGGAATCCTGTGGTATGCGGGTTGTTGCGCAGGTGCAGCCGGCAGCAGGGTCGCCGCGCTCCAACGCGCCGGCGCTCACTGCCCCGGCGGCGGCTGCCGATCCGGCCGGCTGGCCGACGCTGCCTCGCTCAGGCGGTAGATCGTGCCGAACTTTTTCAAACCATCTTCGATCTCCCGGACGTTCCCCACCACAACAAAGGTCATGCGGTCCGGATTCAGGTATCTCCGGGCCGTCTCCTGGAGCTGGACCCGGGTGATGGCGCCGGCATGCGCCTGATACTCCTCGAGGTAGCTGCGCGGCCGGTTCAGGATGGTCAGCATCAGAAAATTGGCCAGTACGTCTTCCACCGTGGCGAACCGCTTGACAAAGCCGTTCTTCAGGCCCGAGACCCCCGCTTCGAACTCAGTCTCTCCGATCTTGCCGTCGCGGAACAGGTCGATGATCCAAAGCATCGCGTCCAGCGCCCGGACAGTGGTGTCGGTTTTAGTTCGGCACCGGGCGACAAAGGCAGGGCGGCCCAGTACGTCGGTGTCGAAGATCGAGTCCACCCGATAGGCCAGACCCTCCCGGTCGCGAACCTGCTGGGTAAATCGGGAGGCGAAACTGCTGCCGCCCACCATGTGATTGAGCAGGTGGATGCGGTGGATGTCCGACAGATCCCGCGCCACCGACTGGCAGCCGAAATAGATGGAGCACTGGTTGATGTTCTTCTGCAGCAGGAACACGCCCGGGTGGTCCTGAGGGTCGGGCGGCGATGGAGGCGGTATCTCACGTGCGGTCGGATGTCCCGTATAGAATTCCTCCCACTTCTTGAGCACGCGGCCGGTATCAAAATCGCCGGTGACGACCAGGGCGAGGCCGGCGGGTCCGTAGTGGTCGCCGAAGTAGCGCTGGACCTCGGCCAACGTCACCTTCTCGAGGCCATCCGCCGAGTGCAAGTAACCGTACGGGTGAGTCGCGTACAGCAGCTGCTGGAATTTACGGCCGCATAGGTAGAACGGGTCCTCCGCCGCGGTGTCTTCCTCCGTCCGGATCCGCTGGACGACGTAGTCAAACCGCTCCTGATTGAAGGCGGGCCGGGCCAGCAGCTTGGCGATGATTTCGATGAGCATGTCGGCCTGGTCGCTGCCGATGGTTGCCTGGATGGTCACAAGGTCCGGGCCGCAGTCGATGTCCAGATTGCCGGCGTAATAGTTCAGCAGAGAGTCCAGTTTCTCCACCGTCATGCCCTCGCTGCCGCTCTCGCGGAGCATCCGGGCGGTCACCCGCGCCACCTGAGGCGGATAGCCCGTTTCGAACACCGCTCCGGCTCGCACCACGACGCGGACGCTCAGCAGCGGGATCGAGCGGTCGCTTCGGCAATAGAACGTCACGCCCGCCTTGGAGCGAACCACCTGAAAGTCCTTGCCCTCCGAGGGCAATTTCCAGTTTAGAGGGACCGACGCTAGACGGCTGATGGTCCGACTGCCGCGGCTGACGGATTCGTCGGCCGGCATTGCGGCCGCCAGGGCCAGGCCGGCTGCCACGGTGATGAGCAAACGGGCGATCATTTCGTGCTCCTTTCATTCGCGGACGGCCCACTCCAGGCCACCGTGCGGTTGCTGGGCGTGAACCACTCGCGGGCGACGCGCTGGATGTCGCCGGCGTCGATGCTCTGGAGACGGCTCAGATACAGGTTGTAGGCGGACGGGTCCGTGAAGAAGTCCTGACCCTCGGCCAGCACCGCCGCCAACGCCTCGCCGTCGCGCAGCTGCCGCAGCAGACGGCCCGTTAGGAAACTGCGCGCTTCCTCCAACTCACGCCTGGAGACCGGCTGGTCCTTGAGCCGATTGAGCTGGTCCAGGACTGCCGTTTCCAGCCGCTGGAGTCCTACCCCGTCGCCCGCCACCGCGGTCACGGTGAAAAGGCCCGGGTGGCGCTTCATCTCCCAAACCCCGGTTCGGACATCCGCTGCCAGGCCTGTACGGATCAGCTCCTTGTAAAAAACGCTGGTCCGCCCCTGACTCAGGAGGGTGTCTATCATTTCAAACACCGGGTAGTCCGGATGCGTCACCGCGCATCGGTGGAAGCCGACCACAAGCCGGGGAGCGGCATCTTGCACAATGGTGAGTCGCCGCTCGCCCAACTGAACGGGTTCGGCGGTCAGGGTGACCGGTTTGGTGATGTCCTGCCGGGGGATCTTGCCGAAATACCTCCGGATCAGGTTTTCAGCCTGATCGGCCTGAAAATCCCCCACCAGGACAAGGATGGCGTTGTTGGGCGCATAGTAGAGCCGGTGATAGTCCACGATGTCCTGGCGGGTCAGGTTTTCGATATCCGCCCGCCAGCCGATGACATCCCACTGGTATGGATGGGCCATGTAGGCCGCGGCCAGGAAGTTTTCGAACAGGACGGCTTCCGGCTGGGTCTCGGTGGTTTGCCGGCGTTCCTCTAGCACGACATCGCGCTCAGAATGGAACTCCCGGAAGAAAGGTTCCCGCATCCTGGCCGACTCGAAATACGCCCACGCCTCGAGGCAGTTCGACGGAAAGTACTCCATGTAATGCGTCCGGTCGAAGCTGGTATCAGCGCCCAGCCGGGCGAAGCCCACCTGGAACGTCGCCACATCCAGGTCGTTCTGGATGGTCACCAGTTTCTGGCTCGCCGAGAGCCCCTTGATCTTGAGAAGCAGCACCTCGATCCGGTCATCCAAATCCGAGGGTGCGCGGCCCAGCACTTTCAGCCGGCGAAGCCGGAGCACCTCGCGGAACAGCTCGTCCTGCTTTTCCATCAGCGGGAGTTCCAGCTCGTAGTTCAGCGTCTGGATTTCCTTGGTGCCCTTGAACATCATGTGCTCGAGCATATGGGAAATCCCGGTGATGCCGTTGGTTTCGTTGCCGGAACCCACCTTGTAGCGGATCAGCGAGTGGATGATCGGGGTTTCGTGGCGAGGCACCAGGACGACCTCCAACCCGTTCTCCAGAGTGAACGTCTTCATGGGGATGTGGATCAGGTCCGCCGCGACGGTCAGGACCGGGCTCGCAGCAACCAGACTGGCAATCAGGAGCAGTCGTCTCACGAGTTCCTCCCGGCGCCGTTTTTGTTATTATACGGAAATGCACGGTCCGGCCGGTATCGTTTTCACGAACCAGCCCGAAAATCAGAGGATGCGGTCCGGACGGGGAAGGGGATGCCCTCGGCGCGCGCGACGGGCGCGTGCGCCGAGTGGGCGCTTCAGCGCAGGACGATGTCGCCGCTGACGGTGCTCAGTGTAATCTTGCCGCTGCCCTGGCCCAGGCGGCCGGTGACCTTTTCGGAACCGTAGCCCTTTTTCGTTTCGGATTCTTCCATCTTCTGCTTCACGGTGAGATCCCCGCTGATGGTGCTGAGGCGGCAAAAGGCGTCCCCGCCGCCGGCGAGCACCAGCGTGATGTCGCCGCTGACGTTGCTGATGGCGAGCGAGTTGGCGTACCGTTTATCCAACCGACAGACGACGTTGCCGCTGACCGAAGCGAGATCCACGTCGGACGGCGCGGCCGCCGTGAGGCTGAGCTCCCCGCTGACGGTTTTGAATTCCACCGCCCCGTTCAGGCGCTCCAGCGTGACGGAGCCGGAGATGGACTTCCCGTCCACCATGGCGCCGGCAGGAGCAAAAATCTTGAAGTTCACCGAGCCGCTGCTGCCGAAGAAACCCGGGTTGTTGTGGATCTCCCGGATCACGATCTCGCCATCGCGCTGGGTGACTTCGGGTGTAACATTATCACCGACCACCACGGAATCCACCTTGACATCGGGTTTCTCCCAGCCGGTCACGCTGATGTTGCCGGAGACGGTCTTGATGCGAAGCACCACCCGGTCGCCGACCTTGAATGTCTGGGTCGCCGCCGACACAGCCACGCTCAGAACCAGTAGCGCAAGCATCACGATCAACGTGGGGCGGTATTTCAAGATCATGCCAGCACCTCCTGCCAGGTTTCACTACATGAGACGCACCGATCACGGTATAAAGTTGCATGCGGGTGGTGCACCGTCATCTTACCATGGCCGAGCCGTCGGCTCCATCATCCGGTGCATCTTGACTCCCGCCCCACTCCGGGTATGATAGCGACGGACCGTCCGGCGACCAGACCCGGAGGCATTTGTACCGGTCCGCGGTATCCGCGGACCGATCCCCGTCCAGGAGGCGGTATGGCCAACGTCGACATCCAGCGGCTCAACGAACAGATCCAGGCGGACAGCGCGTTTCTCAACGACATCCGGACCGAGGTCCGGAAAGTGATCATCGGGCAGGAGTATATCGTCGAGCGGCTCCTCGTGGGCCTGCTCACTCACGGGCATATCCTCCTGGAGGGCGTCCCGGGGTTGGCCAAAACGCTGTCGGTGCAGACGCTGGCGCGCACCATTGCCTCGCGGTTCCAACGCATTCAGTTCACCCCCGACCTGTTGCCGGCCGATCTTACCGGCACCATGGTCTTCAACCCGAAAACCGGTGAATTCCACCCCCGCCAGGGCCCCCTGTTCGCCAACCTGATTCTGGCCGACGAGATCAACCGCGCCCCTGCCAAGGTTCAGAGCGCCCTGCTCGAAGCCATGCAGGAGCGGCAGGTGACCATCGGCGACACCACCTTTCCGCTGCCCCAACCGTTCCTGGTGCTGGCGACGCAGAATCCAATTGAACAGGAGGGGACCTACCCGCTGCCCGAGGCCCAGGTAGACCGCTTCATGCTCAAGCTGCGGATCACCTACCCCAGCCGGAAGGAGGAACGCGATATTCTTGACCGAATGGCCACCGCTCCGGAGATTCCCGTCCGTTCCGTCGCCAGCCCGGAGCAGATCTTGCAGGCGAGCGAGACGATCCGCCGCATCTACGTGGATGAAAAGCTGAAGGACTACGTGGTCAACCTGGTCTGCGCCACCCGCACGCCGGCCGACTTCGGCCTGGATCTCAAGGCTCTGATCGATTACGGCGCCTCCCCCCGGGCCACCATCTTTCTGATCCGGGCGGCCATGGCGCACGCTTTTCTCGACGGCCGCGGCTTCGTGATTCCCGAGGACATCAAGGCGATGGCTCTAGACGTCCTGCGTCACCGAATCATCCTGAGCTACGAGGCCGAAAGCGAGGAACTCACCGCCGACGATCTCATCACCCGCGTCTTCGACGTCATCCCCGTGCCCTGACCGGATGTGCCCCGTGAGCCTCTCCCCGGACATCTACCGGAAGATCCGGCAAATCGAGATCGCCACCCGGCGGTTGGTGGACGAGGCGGTGGCCGGAGAGTATCACTCCGTTTTCAAGGGCCGCGGGATCGAGTACAGCGAGGTCCGGCCTTACCAGGCCGGGGACGATATCCGCACCATCGACTGGAACGTGACTTCCCGCTCCGGTTCCCTCCATGTGAAGAAATACGTCGAGGAGCGCGAGCTGACCGTGCTGCTGCTGGTGGATGCCAGCCGGTCTACAGGCTTTGGCTCGGGCACCAAGAGCAAAGAAGAGGTTGCTGCCGAAATCGCAGCCATCATCGCCTTCTCAGCCATCCGCAACAATGACCGGGTGGGCGTCGTGCTGTTCACCGGCGCCGTGGAAAAGTATATTCCGCCGCGCAAGGGCACGCGCCATGTGTTGCGGCTGGTGCGGGAGATCCTGGCCTTCCAGCCCGCGCGGCCGGACACGAGCATTGGAAACGCTCTGGAGTTTGCTTCGCGTGTGCTTAAAAAGCGCAGCATTGTCTTCCTGATCTCGGATTTCTTCGACGCCGGCTACGCCGACGCTCTGCGCGTTGCCGCCCGCATGCACGACCTGGTGGGTATCGCCATCACCGACACCGGCGAGCGGTCGCTGCCGCCGTTGGGATGGCTCCGCCTGGCCGATCTGGAGAGCGGTCAGCTGCGACTGGTTCCGGCGTTCTGGCCGCCGACACGGCGTCGCTATCAGGAGGCCATGGACGCCCATCGGCGCGAGCGTCAGGCGCTGCTACGCAAGCAGCGCGTCGACCAGGTGGAGATTCTGGCCGACGCCTCGTACGAAAAGCCGCTGCAGCAGTTCTTCCGGCGCCGCGCCCGCCGGCTGCGGCGTTAAGCTATAACCACGTCAAAATATACCGGGACACCGGCGGCTATCGGTGTTAAGATATCAACAGTTCGTTGTTTTTGGGTTGCCGTATCACCACAGGCCGGAAAGACACCCGATACTGACCAGAGCAGAAAACACGATCTTCCATTGACCCACTGCCCAGCCACTCATACCGGTCAATATTTCCCGGAACAGGCCGGCTTATGCACATCCTTCTCTACGTACCCGACAACCAGGTAACCGATAATTTTGTTCCCCAGCTCTGGCCAATCCTGCTGCAAAATTTGACCCCATCGCAACACCCGGTCTCCATCATTGACGGAAATGTTGACCGCTACGATGAAGTCGGCTTAGTTGAGTTTATCCATCAGCATCACATCGATTTGGTGGGCATGGGCTTCATGACACGCATGGCCCAAAAGGCCTATCGGATGGCCGATGCCGTTCGAGCCGCCACCACTATCCCTGTCATCATGGGCGGACCGCACGTCAGTGCGCTTCCCGATGAAGCGCTGGGCAGCCAGGGTGGCCCACGGCACGCCGACGCCGTCGTGGTCGGCGAAGCTGAGGATCTCTGGCCCGAGGTTATCCGTGACGTAGCTGACGGACGGCTTCATCGCATTTATCAGGCTCCAACCTGCGCCGGGGCTGCGTCTAAGCCATCCCTCCAAAACTATCCCATCATGCCGTGGGACCAAATGGATATGGATCGATTTGACCTGATGCGCCATGTGCCTGGTGTGGTCCGCAAACTGTTCGGCCGCCTGGGCATCCCGTTCCAACGGGCTTTCGTCATCCCCGTCGAAACTGGGCGCGGCTGTCCCTACGGCTGTGAATTCTGTTCGGTGACCGGTTTTTTTGGCGGCCACGTTCGTTTCCGCACCACCGACAATGTGATAGAGGAAATCCGCCGCCTCAAAGCGTTGGGCCGGCGTGAGAATGCTCTGATGATGGTTTTTTTTGTCGACGACAACTTCGCGATCGACCGGCGCCGCACCAAAAACTTGTTGCGACGCATGATCGCTGAGGATGTCTGTCTCCCGTGGGTGGGACAGGTCAGCGTCAACCTTCTTCGGGATGAAGAGCTGGTTGAACTGATGTCCGCCAGCGGTTGCCGCTGGATTTTCGTTGGGTTGGAATCGGTAGTGCCAGCCAGTCTCGCCGAAGCCCATAAAGACTTCAACAAACCGGGTGAATATGCTGCCACACTAGCCCTCTTGGCCAAGCATGACGTGTACGCCATCACCTCTTTCATTTACGGCCTGGACGGCGATGAAACCGGCGTTTCAAATAAAACACTCGAGCGGATCGGGACCTGGCCTCCCGTATTACCGGTCTTCGGATTGCTGACGCCCTACCCGGCCACACCCCTCTATCGGCGCCTAGAAAAGGAACGCCGTCTGTCGCGCCCCCGCCATTGGTTGGATTTTCAAGCATTTAAGACCGCATTTACCCATCGCCGGATGACAGCCGCAGATTTAGAAGCGGAAGTGTACCATTCCTGGCTTCACAGCTACCGGCCATCCACGTTCCGCCAGTCTCAGTGGTGGCTGAAACGGAACCAAAAGAATTTCGGGTATCAGTTCATGCACTTCATCTCGCGGTTGTTTTTTAGGGGGATCTATTTCCCCCAGAAAAGCCGTTGGGCCTGGTTCCGGCTCTTAATCGCCAACACCCCAACCATAATCAGTCTGATTCGTTCCGGCTTGACCAGGCGCTCGACTGCCGCCCCCGCCAACGCACCGGAACCCGCACTGCAGGTCAGAGCCGCCGTCTCGTCGGCTCAAAATGTCCAACGCTGAAGGAGCCTCTCCCAACAAACGAGGGGCCATTGCAATCCGGCGGCACTGACGCCGCTCGCATCAGTGCATAAAAACCACTGTTCCGCCTGTCTAACGCAATAGTTCCGGTGACCGCCGATCCGGCGCATACGATTCGCGGACCGGCATTCGCCCAGCCCAAGGAGGACACATGCCGAAACTGTTCCGGACAGACATCTTGTCAGAAGCCAACCTGAAGGTCTTTGTGACCGACATCCGCTCCGAGGCCGATCTGGCTGTTTTTGAGACCACGAGCCCGTGGGACGCCAACACGAGCGCCGTCTGGTGCTACACCGATATCCAGAGCGATGCCGACCGGATCGTTTACTTCACTGACAACCAGTGGGACGCCGACCTGGTGGTCTACAAAACCGACATCCAGTCGGACGCCGGGTGGATCCACTCGGCCAAATCTGACCGGCTCTAATCGCGTCGGGATCTGCACACACGCTACGGAGGCTCCCGACACCGGGAGGTCGCCGCTGGCTTGCCACCTCCCGGGGTGCAATTGGCGCAGCGTCCGCCGAGCGGTATAATGGTTTACGTACCGCCGCTGAATCGAAGGCAACAGGAGGCCATATGCACCCCACCGTCTCCGGCCGGGACTTGGAAACTTGGGCCGGATACATGCTGAACCATTCACTGGGCGGCATCGCACCTGACGATGTCGTCATGATCAAGGGCGAACCCGTGACGTGGCCGCTCATAGCTGCCCTCCAGGACAAGGTCATTGCCGCCGGCGCCGTCGCCGACATCTACCTGGTAGCGCCGGACAACGACCGCGGCCGGGTATGGGGCGCCGCCATGGCCCGCCTTGGCACACCCGAGCAGATCGCCCGGGTGCCGGCCTGGCACCGGCAGCGCTATGAGGCCATGACCAAGTATATCGAAATCCTCGGCGCCGAGCGGCCCGAGCTTTATGCCCACCTGTCGGCGGAGGCGGCTTCGGCCATCGTCAAAGCCGACGAGCCATTCAAGAACATCCGGCTGGCCAAGCAATGGCTGCTGACCCTGTTTCCAACACAGGGCTTCGCCGAGCTGGAGGGGCTGACACTGGAGGAATACACCCGGGTGATCGTCCGCGCCTCCACCACCGATCCGCAGATGCTCGAAGCCGTAGAGGATGAGATCCACCGGATCATGTCCCGCACCCGCCGGATGCGCATCGTCACTGCCTGCCCCAAGACCGGCCGGTCGCTGGAACTGGACCTGTCAATCGCCGGCCAGCGCATCGTCAAGTGCGTGGGCAAGCGCAACTTCCCCGACGGCGAGGTTTTCACCAGCCCCGCCGCCAACTCGGTGGAAGGGGAGATTTATCTGGACCTGCCGGTCCTTTACTCCGGAGCCACTATCCGCGGGATTTACCTCCGGCTCGAGGGAGGCATCATCTGCGAGTATTCGGCGGACGAGGGACTCGACGTCCTGCGCGGCATCATCGAAACCGATGACGGCTCCCGCCGCCTCGGCGAGGTGGCCCTGGGCATGAACAACGGCCTGGAGCGAGCCCTCAAGCATCCGCTGTTCGTGGAGAAGGTGGGCGGCACCCTGCACATCGCCATCGGCAACAGCTACAAGGAGAGCTACGTGGACGACCCCGACTCGCCGGAGGGGAAGGCCCGGCTGGAGGAGCTGCGCCGGCAGGGCGCGTACAACACCTCCGCTCAGCACGTGGATATCGTGGCCGATTTCCGCCCCGGCGGCGCCGGACGGGTCGTCTGGCTCGACGACGTCCAGTTGGCGCTGCGCGACAACATCTGGGTGGTGCCGCGCTGAGTCTTCCCGTTATCTAAAGTGAGGCTGATTTGATGGTACGCCGCTTTCCGATTCAGCCCTCCTCTGTCCTTGGGAGGAGACAGACATGATCAGGGGACTGGCGTGGTTGTTTGGATGCTGCGGCTGGTGCTGCTCGGCACGGCGGGCATAATTCTGTCTGCTGGCGCGTACGCGGAGGACACGTCCGCAGGACAAACCGCAGCCGGTGTTCCGGTTCAGCGGGTGCTACGACGACCGGATGCCCGTGCAGCAGCGCCCGCCGGATGACTGACTCGCACGGTTCAGTCAACTGACTGGCAAGTTACTCCCGCCGCCGGAGGAAATTTTCGAACGCGTGTCCATCTCCGACCGAGCCACCTTCAAAGCTATTACCCATGCCATGATCAATTCAACGCTGACTGACGAAACAGAAGCCCCGCTTGGCAACGTACTGGATCTGGCCCTCTACATGGAAACCGTGAAGAGCCAGATGCCCGGCATATGAGGGGAACTGCAGTTGCGCATGTACACACAGTTGCGCCCTGACACCCTGGTTGTCTTGCATCGCTGCCGGGAATTCAGGCAGGGCTCAGACAACGTCAGCTACCACAAGGACTAATCGCAGAAATTCCGCCAGCAGGGCGGCGTGCCGTCCATACAGATATCGATCTCCACCGACGGCCACCGCCCGGATGTCGACGTGGATAACCGGTCAGCCAAATAACCGCCGCCCTTTTCAACGGCCATCTCTCGTCGGCCAACTCCGACGTCCGCGCGGACGATAACGCCGAGCGTCACAACACCCGGAGGTCGAGTCTGACCGACTGGTGGCGGATCTTTTTTGGGCTGCCGTTCCTGGACGCGTTGGGAGAGGACACGGGCGATCCGTTCATCCCCTAAGGAAACACGGGCCGGGCGGAAGATAATCTCCGCGACGGTGAAAGACTTCCTGTCCGCCTGGCTGGTGGAGCAACGGCCGGGAATGTCCGTGCACTATGAGATGGCTCCCTTCCGCATCTTGAAAGCCATGGCGGAGGCCATCCGGGTCATCGGGAAAGTGTCCAGCCTGCACGGCGTGGTCCATCCGGTCCGGCTGGACAATCCACGCCTGCAGCTGGCGAAACACGTTGACCGGGCGCTGGTCTTCCTGTACCGCGTCCCCACCGCTCTCGGCGATGCCATTTGCTGCGAAGAGGGATTTCGGATGTCACCGGACCTTGCGCCCCCAACGGACTCTGACCGCTACGGCCGGTTCTATGCATCGGCGTTCTATCTGTCCATCCCAATCCGGCAAGGCGCCACTCTCTACATGTTGTGGGAGCGGGAGGACAAGAACCGTAAGATCGTCGCATCCAAGATCGAACCCGACAAGGCCCCGCCGATGGACACCCGACCTGCGCCCCGCCGCAGCTCCCGCCGCGGCTTCGGCGCCCGTTGCCGGCGATCCGGGGATGATCGCGGCCGCCACGGATTTCTTCACCGCCTGGCTCCTGGAGCAGGATTTCGACTGGAGCCA
This sequence comes from Acidobacteriota bacterium, assembly GCA_012517875.1. Taxonomy (NCBI): domain Bacteria; kingdom Pseudomonadati; phylum Acidobacteriota; species Acidobacteriota bacterium. The sequence goes on from JAAYUB010000026.1 coordinate 38,950, forward strand.
CCGCCACATCGCACCCCGTACCTTCCCCTGCCTGAACTACTTTCTGCCGGCGGACACACCGCCGATGGACTCACCGGAGGCATTCGCCGGCTTCATCTGCGCCAGCATGGCAGGGGTCTGCGAGAAGATGGGCCCGGTGACCGGGCTGGAGGGTGCGCTGCACACCGCCACCCTGGCCAACCCAGCCGTCCAAATGGTCCGACATGATCACATGAAAGCCTTCACCATTTTCTGCATCCCGAATCCCTATGATGATGCCTTTGACTGCAGCCAACCGTTCGAACGGGACCTGCGCCTGGCGGTCCCACCTACGGCAGCTGAAACGGCACGGCCTTCTCGCTGAAGGCGGCCGGCACCTAGCCAGCCGTCACCTACCTGGTCTGGCGGCAGGAGGACAGCGTCTGGAAGATCATTTGGTACTATTTGGAATTGCCCTGACCATGGGCCAGGCGCCCGTTCGGTTCGAGCGGGCGCCCGGATACGCTCAGGGAATCTGCGCGCTCGCCCGCCGTACGCCCGCATGTCGGGACGTGTACGTCACTTCCGCTTGCCCCTTACCCGACACCAGAAACTGGTACTCCATGCGACCGAAACCAGGCACCGTCAGGAACTGGACCTCCGGACGGTGGTCCACGAAGTCCACTTCGCCGGTGGCAGGATTGATCACCCGCCCACCGGCAACCACCTTCACACCTGACCCGGCCAGCACAAGCGTGTCCTGCGGGTAGAGCTCCACCCGCCGCGCGTGGGCGGTCATGGACGGCATCGCCGCCGGATTGCTCAGGCGCACCGTGACCCGGTGCAGGCCGCCGCCCGCCGGCTCCACGGCGGCGACTTCGAGACCGACTTCAGGCGTTTGCTTGGCTGAGAACAGGACCGCCGCCGCGTTTCGATGGAGCATCTGCCGCAACAGGAACGGGGGCGGTAGCCGGGTGCTCATCTTCACCCAACCGCCGATCTCGATCTCACCGTACTGCGGGTGCGTGAAGGCGCGCCACGGTTGGTACAGTTCGCCTCCGGCCAGGTGGTCGTTGAACCGGAGCCGCTCCAGGGTCCGGGCGGCATCGTCGCCGAACATGGCGCCGGACTCATAGTCGGGGTCTACCTTGCGCTCGGCCGACTGCTTGTTGAAGCTCTCCTCCTCCGACGCGTACAGCTCGCCCACGAGGACGTAGGCGCCCTGGGTCATGGCCAGCCACTCGCTCGAGTCGCCGTAAGTTTCGTAGAGATCCCGCCAGCTCAGCATGTAGCGGTAGCCCGGGGTGATCTTTTCGGCCTGCTTGCCAATGTAGTCGTAGACCGCCACGTCTTCGGGCGGATACTCGCCCTGACTCTTGGCGCTGGGCCCGCGTAAGTACATGCCCCCGAAGTTGTGGAACGTCCAGGCCATGTTGATGTTGGGGCGGGCCTGGATGAATGCGGCCAGCTCCCGCAGGCCCCGGCCGGCGAACGGGTAGGGTCCCGCCCCGCTCTGGACATAGGCGGGCATCCAGTCATAGCCCCAGTTGCGGTTTGGGTCGACGTACCCTTCCGCATCCTCGTTGACCCGGCCGTCGCCGTCGTTGTCGATCCCTTCCGAACCCAACAAGACCCATTCGGCCTTTTCACCGGGCTTGACCCGGACCATCAGGCGGGGATCCTCCGGGTGGGTGCGGTGAGTCCCGAACGGATCGCGCCGGCGCATGGTGCAGATGTTGCCGTCCCCGTCCAGGTCGTCGGGAAAATCCTCGTCCACGAGCCCGTCTTGGTCGTCGTCGAGCGGGTAGCGGAGACTCCGGTTGTTGCTGTGGCTGCCGGGGTCGGCGAAGAAGTGGTGCCGGCCGTCGGGATTCACCACCGGCACCACATAGAAACAGCGCGTGTCCACGAGACGGGTGATTTCCGGATTTTTGCCGTAGCGGGTGAGAAGCTCATTCAGGAGATACAGGCACACCTCGCCGCCCTGAATCTCGTTGCCGTGGATGTTGCCGTCCACGTAAATCGCCGGCTTCTCCAGCTCCGCGCCGGTAGCCGGGTTGTTCACGGTGAGGCACCAGATGACCCGCCCCTCGTCGCTGTGGCCGGCCACGTCGAGCCGGGTCAGCTTGGGGTAGGCTTGATGGAGCGCCTCGAGCGCCCGGCCCGCTTCCTCGTAAGTGTAGTAGTTATCGAACGACAGAGGCACGGCCGCCTGCGCCCTGTCCGCCCGGACGGGGAGGGCCAGCGCCAGGATGATCATCAGGCAGAGGCCGCATGGCGTGATGCGGTTCATTGGACACCTCCCAGCTGGACGCTAATCTCGTCGCCCCACGCCGTGGCCGTGGTGGCGGTGATGGTGGCGCTGACGGGTTGGTCGGTCTGCACAAGCCAGGTGACCGTTTCGGCGCCGTGACCGGCAACCTGCCGCACCAGGCTCCGGGGCCGGCCCTCCAGGAACCGGAGGCCCGCACCCTTCAATTCAAGCACCACCGGTGTGTACTGTGAATTGCGCTGCGCCATCGCCGTGGTATACGGCAGGTAACCGGTGTTTTCCACCCAGGCCTTGACCCGGTGGATGCCGCCGCCGAGCGCCGTCACCTCCACCTTCGTTAGGCGGATCCGCGCCATTTTGTCCGCGAGGGTCAGCACCCACGGGACCTGACCCTCCAGGAGCGGGAGCAACTGTGCCGGCGGCGGCGTCCCGGTGGCGTACGGCGCAGCGCCGCCGATTTCCAACGCCCCGAGTGTGGGGTGCTGGAAGGGTTGCCACGTCACGTATCCCGCACCGCCTAGCACCTTGTCACTGAAGGCCAGCAGGGCTTCGGTTTCCGTATCGAGACCCTCGGCACTTTTCGGCTTGGGCATGGTTTTCATCATCTCGGCCATCTTTTTCGGTGTCATCATGCCCGCCTTGACGGCATTGATGACCATGGCCGGCTGGATTGATGAGGGCGCCCCGGATGACTTGATGAAGGCGGCGATTTTTTCATCGCCCAAAGCCAGGAACTCCCCGCTGGTCATGGTTTCCAGTTTCTCGGGCGTCAGCGCATCCGGGTCGGCCCCGGCCGGCTTGGCCTTCTCCACCACGGGAAGCGTCCAGAAGTCCATGGCGAAGGACGGCCGGCCCAGATGGTAGTAGGCCCACAGCTCGAAGCTGCCGTCCCGGTCGGCCGGTGGGTCGAGGCGCTTGGTGTCTAGTTTCCGATCCTTCAGAAACTCGTTGTACTGCTTGGATAGCACCTCATAGAACTTCAGGTCTTCCGGGAGCGGATTGACCACGGGCCCGAGACCCAGGAAGCTGGCCACCATCGCCTCGGTGAGTTCCATGCCCGGCGGGGCCAAGCGCTTGGCGACCTCCATGACCTCGGCCATGGTGTAGGTCTTGTCCGCCTCGAGGCCGATCCACTTGGCGATGCGCTCGGGGATCTTGATCCGGTTGAAGTCGGCGGTGCCGGTCCGGCCGCCGCGGGGCGGGTTCAGACAGAAGTTCGACCGGCCGAAGGTGACCACCAGCGCGATCTCCGGATGGGCGAAGGCGAAGGCGACAAGCGCGTAGCTCTCCGCCTCGCTGCCGGCCCAGGCGCCGCCGGTGGGTGTAAACGGTTTGAACAGGTGGGGGAAGTTGAGGCCCACATCCACCCCGCCCGGGCCGTCCTCGTTGTAGCGGCCGTCGCCGTCGTTGTCGATGCCCTCGGTGTAGAGCTTGAACTGACCCTTTTCCCCCTTGGACCAGTCCGCCTTGCGCAGGGCGCGGGGTTCGCCTTCCACCGGGATCCACTCGCCGGCCGGATCGGGCACCCGCATCTGGGTGATCAGCCCGTCGCCGTTGAGATCGTCGGGCCCGTCCTCATCGATGCGGTCGTCCTGGTCGTCGTTGAACGGCCGGTCGTTCCGGTTGTCCTCGACGAGCGGCCGGCGGAAGAAGCGGGCCGCGGCGTCGGGATTGCCCAGGGGGGTGATGTACCAGGTGCGGTCGCCGCGGGCCTCGGGCTTGTCCAGCAGGAGCTGCGCCAGGTACAGGGCGGCTTCGCTGGCCACGGGGACGCTGCCCTCCAGGTTGGCCGCCACCAGCACCGCCGGCAGCCGGTGCGACGGCGCCGCCGTCTCGGGACCGATCTCCAGCAGCAGGAGCGGCCGCCCGCCCGGGCTGTCCGCCAGTGCGTGCACCCGTGCCGCGTCCGGGTGCACCTGGGCCAGTTGATGCAGCCGGGCCGCGACGACTTCGGGATCGTGGTATCGGTCAAAAGCGAACGGCGGCGTCTCGCCGGCGCCGGCGGCTCCTGCCGCCAGCAACACCAGCCACACCGCGAGGAACAGTTTGGGTCGCATGGTCACCTCGTCATCGATGCTGGAGAACAAAATTGTCTTACGGAATTTCAGCCGGGATGTTCGTCCACGCACGCGGGGGATCTTCCCACTACAGCTGCGGCCCGCCGGCTTGGACCAGATCGGCAAGTCCGGCCGCCAGCACGGCGACCGTCTCGTCCGGAACACCGTCGGGCGTCTCCGACTGGAGGCGCAGGTCCACCGGGTCGTTGACGTAATCGACCGCCACAAACAAGCCGTCGTGGGTCCGGGCAATTTCCGAGGAGAACAGCTCCAACCCGCACACCCAGGCGATGGACGCCGACACCGAACGCAGCGGCCCCAGCCCGAAACCGGCTTCTTCCTCGGCGGTTACCGGGGCGTAGACGTGGGTCTTCGGGTTCCACCAGAACGGAAACACCCGACCGGCGAAATGGATCACCCGGAACCAGCCGGGCCGGCCGTTCAGGTCCGCCGGACGGACCATGGACTGCAGCAGGTAGCGGTCGGCGGCGAACTCCTGCCGGCTGGCGACCACCTCGTCCAGCGTGGTGGCGCCCACCACCACCCCGTCGCCGCCGCCGCCTTGGGCCGGCTTGATGCAGAAACTCTCGCCGAGTGGCGCGAGATCGAGGGGCGGCAGCTCCGGCACCCGGTCGAAGGGCGGCAGGATGATGGTGCGCGGCGTGTGGGTGGCATGGCTCAGCACGATATGGACCGTCGCCTTGTCCCACTGCAGGCGCGCCCGCTCGTACGGGTTGATCCGATAGACGCCGCGGTCGCTGGCCCACTCCACCACTTCCAGAAACCGTTCGTCGGTGTCGGAGGCGCGGTCCAGCAACCCGTGGAAGGTCAGCCAGCCCTCCCGCAACTGCCGGATGCTGTCGGCCAGGTTGGCCGGGGTCACCTGGATCAGGCCCAGCCCCCGGCTGGCGCACGCGGCCTCCAGCAGGCGGATGAAGCCCGCGTCGTGTTCCCAGTTCCAGCAGATACAGAACGTTCGGTCGGCCATTCACCCACCCGGCTCATACTAACTCATGAACAGATGCGGACGCCCCGCCATCGGATCCGCCCGGATTCACTCGCCGGCCAGCCGGAGCCGGTACCGCTGCTTCCCGCCGTCGGGATTGCCCGCCAACACAAAGCCCGCCCGCTCGAACTGCGCCCGGGTCCCCGTCCAGGCAAAGGCGTCCGGCTGGCGGCCGGTCCGGGCCGGCTTGACCGGATACCCTTCGACAATCCGGCCGCCGCGGGCCCGGATCGCCGCCACCACGGCGGCCAGCAGCGCGGTGGCCACCCCCCGGCCGCGATGGTCCCGCCGGACGAAAAAGCACGGCACCGACCACACGGCATCGGCGTCCGGGCACCGGAGGCTGGGCGCGCGATCCAACCGGGCGAACGACGGACGCGGCCCGTAGGTGCACCAGCCCACCGGTTCGGCATCCGCATAGGCGAGCACGCCCATGACCGCGCCGTTGGCGATCCCCCGACGCAGCCGCCGCCGGGCCGGCTCGCCCTTGACCGCGTCCCACGACTCGCCTTTGGCCAGGCGCCAGTACCAGCACCAGCACCCCCCGCAGGCGCCGCGGGCGCCGAACAGGGACTCCACGTCGGGCCAGAGCGCTGTGGTCACATCGCGTGTCCGGATCTCCATGCCACCTCCTCCCGCCCCCAACATCCGCCGGGCCGTCGACCAGTTGAACCTTCCGCTCGGCTCGTCGGTCTATTCATGCGGAGATATACCACGCCCGGCCGCCGGGACCAAGAGCGAATCCCGACGCCGGGCCCGCAGAGGGAGGCCACATGAACCGGGGAAGACTGTTTTCAATCTGCGGAATGGTGTTGTTGCTGCTGGCGCTGCTCGCCGGATCCGTCGCCGGAGAGGATTCAACCGTCCACTACCGGCTGCTGGCCACATCCCGCACATCCACCATGGAGAAGGAGTTGAACGACGCCGCCCGCGACGGATCCCGCTTCGAGGCGTTCATGGGCGGCGGCACGCTGGTGCCCGGCCACGAGCTAGTGGCCATCATCCGCCGCCTGCCGACGGACGACACGGAGCGGTACGAGTACCGGCTGCTCGCCACCAACCGCACGTCCACAATGGAACGGGAAATGGCGCAGGCGGGTGCCGACGGTTTTCTCTACCGCGGCCAGACCATCTACGACAGCACCTTCGGCGGCCGCGAAGTGGTGGTGGTGCTGGAGCGGCACGCCGGCGGGCCACCCCGCCGGTACCAGTACCGGCTGCTCGCCACCAACAAGACGTCCACCATGGAAAGGGAATTGCAGGCCGCCGCCCGGGACGGGTTCATCTTCCTGGGCGAGACGGTGGCCGAGACCGCCTTCGGCGGCAACGAGGTCGTGGTGATCCTGGGCCGGCCCGGCAAGTGAATCAGTTCATTGTCGGGCCTGGCGCCGGATGGATCGGCACGGAGCGTACCGCTACTTTCCCGTGCCGCCGCCTGGATTCACAATCATTTCCGGATCGTATGGGACCAGCGTGCCGTGATCGTTGTCGTAAAGCGCCACAAAGTATTTGCCGGATTCAGGCGGCGCGTTGGCCACTGTTGCCTTGAGCACGCCCGGAGTGGTTCCGACAGGAAAATGCGGAACCAGTGGCGAAACCCCGACGAAATGAATGCCCAGCTTGGCGGGGCGATAATACCATTCGACGATGTCATCGGCAGTGACATAGAAACGATGATGAGGGTAGAAGTGGACTCCATCGCTGGAATAAAGGATTCTGACGGGGGGATCAGACAAACTTAACAAGACCTGTTCCGCGCCCATAGATTTATCCTCCTTCCCGTTGGTTTCCGGATCCCTTGACCCGGCTACGGCCTTAATTCTTTCTATTTTCTTGGGTTCTGTCCGTTCGTCGGAACGGTATTGACGATCTGTCCGAATCGCGGGTCCTGTCTCAGGGCGGCCAAGTCCGGATCATTGGGCAGATCGGACAGCGATGCGTTGCGGACCACTGCTTCGCCCAGAGCGGCCAGCGCTTCATCCCGTCTGCCCGACAGTTCATACACGCGGACCGCCCGGAGCAAGACTTCAGCGTCCCGCGGCGCCAGGCGGCGAGCCTCGCCGATCTCGGCCAACGCCTCCGCGCCGCGCCCGCCCAAAGCGTAGTAGAACGCCAGCCGCGAACGCAGGGCGGGATTTTTCGCCCGTTCCCGCCGTTTGCCCTCGGCGAGCCCGATGGCCTTCGCCAGGCTGGTCCGAGCCTCCGCATCGCGACCGGGCAGCCGGCGATAACACTCGGCGAGATTGCCCCGGATCACGAAGTGGTCGGCTCCGGCGCCCAGGGCGGCGGCCCGCTCGAACATCCCGGCCGTGTCCACAAAACAGCGCTGGTAGAAGAACATGGTCCCCCAGTTGGACAGAGCGGCCGCTGACAGCTCCATGCTCATCTTCAACACCCGGCTGATCGCCACCTCGGCCTGATCGTACTCCTCCAGCTTGAAGCGCATGGCGACGAGATTGCTATGGAGGGTGATGTTTTCGGCGCCCGCAGGCTGCCCTGTTCGAACAGTCGCGCCGCCTCGGCATAGCGGCCGATGCGGTAGTAGAATGCGCCCGGGTTCGAGTAATCCAGCCAGCAATCCGGCCGTAGCCCGATCAGCCGCCGGTAGTGGCCTTCCGCCTCGTGAAGCCGGTTGCGCTCATGTTCGGTGCGGGCGAGCAGGAGGACCGCCTCGAATAGAGCGGGCTGCGCCCGCAGCGCCTGCAGCACCCGCCCCGTGTAGAACTCTTGCATGAGATCCACGAACTCGGGATGCAACTTCAGCTTGAGCATCCGGAGGAACAGCCCCATTGCCGCCTCCTTGCCGCAGATCTGCCATGCCGTTTCCAGACCGGTCGACACACCGCTTGAACACCACCGCGGTCATGTCATCGGCCTGGGCCCGATCGCCCGCGTGCTCACAAACCGACCGAAACACCGCTTCGATCAACACCTCGGCCGGCTGCTCCCGGTTGTCGCGGATGACCGCCTCCAAGCGGAGTTCGCCGAATTCCTCGTCCTGCCCGTTCATCGCCTCGGTGACCCCGTCGGAGAACAGCGTCAACACGTCTCCGGGTTGGAGTCTCACCGCGTCGTCCGAATAGGCGGAATCCTCCAAACAACCCAGCACCATTCCGCCCTGAGTCAGCCGGCGGGCGGCGCCGGCCGCATCCATCAGGATCGGCGGGCAGTGTCCGGCGTTGGCGAAGCAGAACCGGTGAGCGGATGTGTCGAGACATCCGAAAAAGAGGGTTGCGAACTTCTCCGCCGACGTGCTGTGATACAGCATGGTGTTGGCCCGCTGCAGGCAATCGGAGACGCTGGCGCTGACCTTGGCCTGTCCCCGGATCGTGGCCTGGAGATTGGCCATCAGCATCGCCGCCGGCATGCCTTTCCCCGTGGCATCGCCCAGACAGAACGCCACGTGGTCTTGCTGCACCTCGATGAAGTCGAAATAATCCCCGCCCACCTGGCGGGCGGGCCGGCTGCGACCGGCGATGTCATAGCCCGTGATGGTCGGCGGCAGTTTCGGCAGGAGATTGACCTGCAGCTCGAAGGCCAGCCGCAGTTCCTCCTGCATCCGCTGCAGGGCCTGCTCTTCCTCAAACAACCGGCTGTTCTCAATCACCTGCGCCGCCTGGGCTCCAATGATGCTCAGCAATCGTTGGTCATCGTCGGTGAAGCTGTCTCCCGTTTTTTTGTTGAACAGCGCCAGCATGCCGATCATTCGACCTTTCGACATCAGGGGCACGCCCAGGAGTGACCGGATGGGAAATTCCTGATTGCCGGGCACGTGGAAGCGTTCGTCCCGCAGCAGGTCCTGCACCAGCAGCGGCCGGTGATATTTGAGCATTTAGCCGGCCAATTGCTCGTTCAGCCGGTAGGGAAGCGCTTCGCCGTCGGTGCCGGCCTTGCGCACCGTGGTGCGGAACGGGTTGTCGCCGCCGTGTTCATCCAGAAGCAGGATGGTCCCCTGTTCCACCTTGAGGTGCTTTCGGCATTTCTGGAGAGTGAGGCTCAGGGTCCGGTCCAGCGACAGGGTTGAGTTGATGGCCGTGGCGATCTTGTTGAGAATGGACAGTTCCTCAATCGCCCACCGCAAACGCGCGTTCTTCCGACTCAGATGGTCCGGTGACGACCGGTGTTTTTCGTCCATGGCCGCAGCGCCCCCCGCCCGAGCGAATCGGTCACGGAGAATTGGCACCGTTACCAATTCCGCAGATCCGCCATTCGGCTTGCCTCCAGCCGACACGCCCTGTGTGTGACACCGTACTATCGATCCCGTTGAAACGCCGCTTGTTGCGCTTATTAAAACCAACGCGTTACGTTTTCACAATTTTTTCATGAACTCTTGAGGACACCCCGCCGGAGTGTGGCCGGTTGCGAACGGTGAATCGGACCGGCTTCGCCTGAAGACAGCCCGATATTCGCCCGACGTCAGAGCGCGGGAATCGGGCGGTCAGTTGGATTGGTAACGGGAATTCTCTTCGACGATCTTCCGGATGAGCAATCTGAAATCCTTAGCGCCGCGGGACTCGGGATCGTATTCCAGAACCGTCTTGAAATGGAAGCAGGCCTCGGACACCTTGACGTTCGTGTGAATAGGATTGGTCAGATTGTCGCCGAAGATGTCCTGCAGCATCCGCATGATCTGGCGGGTCTTCTTGTTGCGGGAATCCACAAAATAGGGGATGACGTTGCTGATGGGGATCTTGCGGGCCAGATGCACCTCGGCCCGTGAAAACACGTGGATCAACTCCCGGACATTGGCCAGCGCAAGGTATTCCATGGCCACCGGCACCCATGCTTCGCGGGCGTAGGAGATCGCGTTCGCGTTGAGGAGCGAGAAGCTGGGCGCCGTGTCCATAATCATGAAGTCGTATTCCGGGGCCCGCGCCAGCACGCGGTCCAGTACTTGGGCCCGGTTGGGAATGCTGTTCTCGATCAGCCAGGTGTTGATGTTGGACAGCGATTTCGACGCTGGAATGAGGTCCAGGTTTGGCCGCACGTTCACGATGGCCTGCTCCAGCGGCACTTCCTCCCGGTACACTTCGGTCAGGCTGTACCTGAATTTCCGGTCCAGCACAAAGGTGGCGTTGGCCTGCGGATCGTTGTCCACCAACAGGACGTGAAAGCCCAGTTCGGCCAGCCCGAAGGACACGTTGACCGCCGTGGTGGTCTTGCCCACTCCGCCCTTGAAATTGATCACCACAACTCTGCGCATGTCAGCCAGTCAAAGGAAGAATCACCGATCGATGGGCACTATTCTACCGTGAAACGGGGCAGGGATCAATCGGGTGGCGGGTGTTCCGAACTGACCGGGGCCCGCACGCCGGAGTCAAACCCCATGCCGTCGCGGATGGACGGTTGCCGATCAGCCACCCAGACGCTTGATCAGCACCGTGGCGTAGGCGCCCCTCGGCAGGAAGAAATCCAGACCGATGGCGCATCGTCCCGGATTGAGGTCGTCCGGTTCCGCAGGAGCCACCGCCAGTCCCTCCGGCAGCACCCACGCGGACCGTTCCGTGGCCTGAACCGACAGTCCGGGTATTTTTCTTACCCGGAGATGATCGAGGCGGATGCCTTCTTCGGCAAGCACATCCTCCACCATCGCCCGGATCGCCGGATCGGCGATCACGCTGTCAGATGCCGGCACCGGCAGTTTCAAGGTTCCGAGCTCCGCCCGCAATTCCATCGAGAGGCGCTCCGGAAAAACCATTTCCCCAACCAGATAGCGGCGGCGGCGGAGCGGGCCGTCCGCCTCCGGGTGGCGGCGGAGCAGCCATCGCGACAGAATCTCGTTGAACAAGAACGATTGATACGCGTTGAGCGCCATCTGCAGCCGATCCTTGTCGACGGCCGCCAGCGCCCGGGTGTACGACCGCTCGAAGGACTCGGTGGTCAGAACCTGCAGGACCTTCCGGTACGGACCGAACGGCTGATCCGGCATCTGGCGCCAGCGCCCCCAGTGGGCCAGCACGGCGGCCTTGAGCGCGCGCTCCCGCGGCGGGTCCCAGCGGGACGGCTCGAAGAACAGCCGCAGCGCCCGCTCGCGCTCGCCCAGGAAGATCGCTTTCCCCATGAAACCGCGACCGTGGCGAGCCGAACCGAAACGTTGGTCGTCGAAGTAATTCGGAAAACCGTCGCGCCCCGCCGCCGCGGCTGCGTCGCGCACCGCCGCCGCTTCGCCCGGAGCGACGTCCCGCAGGGTGATCCGGAAGCGGTTTCCGCGCACGTCCCGGGCGGACAGGGGCCGGCGTGAGAATCCCACCGCGGTCAGTTCGTAGTTGACGTCGGTGACCACGTCCGGCAAGTCGGCCCGGTCGGGTACGGCCACGTGTTGCGTCGTGTCGCCGTGGCGGTCCTTGATGCCGCCGAGCGAAATGTCACCACGGCGAACGTGCAACCGTCGGGCAAGTACATCCAGCAGGTCGAAGGTGTCCCAACTCCGCTTGCGCAGTAGGTACACGCGGAACGCCGCTGGTTCCCGGCCGATCGCCGTGCTCAGCACTTCCTCGACCAAAAAATCTTCGGGGAGAACTTTGAGTTTCATGCGGGGTATCGACTGACACCCGGATCGGACCGTCGCCTATTTGCCGGTGGCGGCCAGTTTGTCCTTCAGCTCCTGTTCCAGGCGGACGAGTTCCTGCTCAGCCGCCTGGCGCCGATTGCGGCCCTCCCGCTGGATCCGGATCACTTCCTCGATGGTCGTGATCAGGTCGGTGTTGACCTTGCGGACGGTCTCCACATCCACGATTCCTTTCTCCGCTTCCTTGGCGATCTCCACCGTGCTCTCCTTGAGCAGTTCGGCGTTGCGCCGCAGCAGCTCGTCGGTCGTCGCGGACACCTCGCGCTGCAACTCCAGCGCCTTCTTCTGGCGGATCAGCCCGATGGCGATCACCATCTGATTTTTCCACAGCGGGATGGTGTTGAGAATAGAGCTCTGGATCTTCTCAGCCAGCTCCTGATTGCCGGCTTGGATCAGCCGGATCTGGGGGAGCGTCTGGAGCGACACCGTTTTGCTCAGCTTCAGGTCGTGGAGCCGTTTTTCGAAGCGGTTCGCCAGCCGGCCCAAATCGTCGGCCCGTTGGATGTCAATGGGATCGCCGCTGTGTTCGGCCTTCGCCCGTGCGTCGGTCAGAATGGTCCGTTGAAATTCCGCCAACTTTTCCTCGCCTGCCTGGATGTAGACCTCGAGATCCTTGAAGTGGAGCACGTTCTGCTCGAACAGCTTGTCCAGCAGCGAGACGTCCTGCAGCAGCTGGTTCCGCGCCTTGTCGAGATGACCGGCGATCCGATCGATCTGGGTGCTGAGCGACTGATACTCGGCCATGAACCGCTTGATCCGATCGAACAGGCCGCCGATCAGCGGCAGGGATGCCAGGAAGCCTGGCCCTTCGGCCAGACGGTGGACCTTGACCGACTTGACATGCAGGAGGAGATCGGTGAGCATGTCGCCCACCTTCCCGGCATCCTTGGCCCGCACCTCGCCGAGCACCTGATCGGCAAAATGCGAGATCTTGCCCTGAACGTCCGCGCCGTACTCGAGGATGGCCTGGTTCTGGCTCAGATCGGTCTGATGTTTGATCGCGTCGATCCGCTCCCGGTCATGCGCCGACAATTGCACGGCTTGTTCCGGCGCCTCGGGCACGGTGGCGGGTTGTGATTCCATGATGTTCACCTCTTGATTCACGAATGGGCGCCCGCGGCAGGAGGCGGGGGCTCTACCGGCGCATCTTTCGGCGTCTGCTCTCGGGGCGGCTCAGGTTTCGGCCACGCCGCCTTCTCCTCCTCCATCACCTCTTGGAAAATTCCCAGCAACTGGGGCATCAATCGGGCGTTGGACCCGTCCACGGCTTCCTGGACCAGCTGGGTCGTGACGCGCAACGTTTTGCCGCCGGTGGGCGTCCGGTAGAAGGTGAGGAGGTCCTGGAGTTCCGCGTCCGTGTAATACTTATCATACAGGGGCATGTAGATTTCTTCAAGGATCTGGGCAAGCTGGATCCGTTCCTCATACAGCGTCCGGAAGCGTTTGGCGACGCGCTGGAAACTCTCAGCCACGGCCCGGTCGTGGGCGCTTCTCGCCGATTCCTCCTCCGGCCGGGTGAGTCCCGGCACCACCTGCGCCAGGATCTGAGGATAACGCCGCTCCAGATCCGCAATGAGCGCCGTTTCAATCTCACCGGTGAGCTTGGCCGGTTCAATGATGGCGATGATCTGAAGCACCAGTTCCCGTTTGGCCGGCGAAACGGGTGAACCGGTCGGCGGAGGAGCCGCTTCCTGAGCCGCCGCGAATCCCGCCAAGAACGCCGTCACCACCAACACGCGCCACATCATGTTTGTCTTCCTCCGAGACGATATCCCACCAATTTCACCGCCACCGCCACCGGCTCATCACCAGCGACAGCGCCGCCAGCGCGCCCGTTTCGGCCCTGAGCACATACTGGCCCAGATGAACGGGCCGGAATCCGGCCGACCGGGCGATGCTGACCTCGTCCTCGCTCCAACCACCTTCGGGTCCCACGGCGACGATGACCCGCATCGGTCGCTGGCCCTCCGCCGCGTCGGCGAGAAGGGGCTCGGCTTCGGCGGGGTGGCAGAGCCAGGCCTCGCCGCCAGGCGGGTTCCCCAGCAGTTCGCGGGAGGAAACCGGTTCGGCGATCTGCAACCGGTGGTTCCGGCCGCACTGCTTGAGGCTCTCCCGCGCGATCCGCTCCCACCGCATCCGCCGGCAGGGTGAAGCGTCGCGCGCGTCCGTTCGCGAGCAGTGGTCGGCCACCAGCGGCAGCAGCCGGTCCGCACCCAGTTCCGTCGCCTTCTGGATGATCCACGCGAAGGCATCGGGCCGGATCAACGCCGGGGCCAGGCAGATTTCAGGCAATTCGGGCGGGGGCACGGTCACAACCTGCGTGATGTGGAGCCGGCCTGCGTGCGCATCCAGCACGGACAACACCCCCGAGTATTCCCGCCCCTCGCCGTCGAAACCCGTCACGCGGGCCCCGGCTCGCAACCGGAGCACCCGGAACAAATGCCGAACCTCCTCGACGCCCAACCGGACTTCCTGCCCGGCGACGCCCCCCTCCACAAAAACGCGGACAGTTCGGCTGTGCGTCAGATCCTGAGGGGCCGTTTTTCTTCCCACGGGATATCCCAAAAAATCTCGATTCCTTCGATCCGGTCGCCTTCGATCAGATTGTTCACCACCTCCAGGCCTCCCGACACCCGGGCGAAGATGGTGTATCCGCCATCCAAGTGCGGCTGGGGTGACAAGGTCACAAAAAACTGGCTCCCGCCCGTGTCGCGGCCGGAAAGGGCCATGCCCACCATGCCCCTGTCATAGACCAGCGTATTGACTTCGCACGGAATCAACTGACCCGGGCCACCGTTGCCCGTGCCCAGCGGGCATCCGGCCTGGACCACAAAATCGGGGACCACCCGGTGGATCATGATGCCATCGAAATAGCGCTCGCCGGCCAGGCTTAGGAAATTCATGCACGTCAGCGGCGCGTCGTTACGGAACAGTTCGAGAAAGAAGGAGCCCTTGTTGGTTCGGATTTCCACCTGGCAGCCGTACCGGCCGCGCTTCAGAAAATTCCGGAAAAAATCCTCCGGCGCCGTGGGCATCGGAACGATCCGTGCAAACGGATCCGCCTCGCCCATCTGCTTCAGGGTGCGGGCGGCCCGCAGTCGGACCGGGTAGTACCGAGACGACAGCAGCCGGATGAGCAGGTTGCGTCCGGTTTCGCCGGCCCGCGGCAGCAGGGGCACCGCCGCAATCAGCGGATCCGCTGCGTCGCCGTTCAGGCCCTTCGCGACGAGGCGGCACACCGCTTCGGTCTGTTTCGCATCCAGCGCCGGGACCTTTTCGCGAAGCCAGTCCAGCGTGGCCGCCTGGACGAACGGATCGGGGTCCGCCAGGAGGCGCAGGACCTCGGTCGGCTCGCCGGGAGTTGCACCCAGCAACCGACTGACATAGAACGGCCGGGCGCTCGCCACCCAGTCCGCGTGCCAGCCATTGGGGCACTGTCCCTGTTCCAATCCACGCAGCCAGGCGAGTGCCGCCGGATCCTGGCTGGCGGCCGCCGCCTGGATCCAATGCAACGCCGAAGCTTGGTCGCTGAGCGGCGCGACATCCATCAGTAGCGGCATCGCGGTGGCCGGATCGCCAGCCACCAGGGCCTGGAAGCCCCGCGCCGCCAGAAAGCCGTCAACCGTCATCCAGCGGCGGACCGCGGTATAACCCGACGGATCGCCGGCCCGGCCCAGGGCGTCAACCGCCGCCTCGAGCTCCTTCCACAAGTAGGCGTGACGAACGCTCCCCTTGAGCTCGGACCGCGCCAGGATCGACTCGCCGTGTCTGATGATCGCGGCTGCGGCAGCCGTGGTTTTCAGGCGGCCCAGCGCGCCCAGCGCATGGACACGAACGCCGTGGTCCGGGTCGGCCAGCAGTGCAGACAACGTTGGCGCGTCCGGCGGCGACTGGACAAGCGGTGCCAGGTCTAGTCCGCCCGACCGGACCAGGGGATCAGGACTCACCAGCAGCCTGCTCAGGAGACCCGCAGGCAGATTCAGCACCAGGGACCGTCGGCGAGCCAGGCGAGCCAGCATCCGCCCCGCCGTGCCGCCCACCGGGCTCGGAAGCAGGCGGATCATGGCCGGGACCGCTGCCGCCTGCTCCACCCGGACGGCGGCTTTGATCCATTCCCGAGCGTAGAATTGCTGGGTCTCCTCGTTCAACTGACCCGGGTCCGGCGCGATCGCAGCCGGCGGGGGCAGAAATTCCAGCCGCCCGGTCTTGCCCAAGGCCTCCACCGCGCGGGCGCGGACGATCGCAGCCGGATCGGCCAGACAGCGGTGGATGGCATCCATTACCGATGGGTTCGGCGCCGCATCGTATAGACCCATGTTTTCCGCATCGAGGATCTCACCAATGGCCAGCAGGGAGGCGGCCCGCAACTCTGCATCCGTGGCGCTCAGCCCCTGCTGCAACGTGGCGAGAAACGCGGGTTGGCCGATCCGGCCCATCGCCAAGGCCGCACGACGGCGCACGACCGGCTCCTGGGCGTGGTCCAAGAACAGCCGCGGCAGAAAGTCATCGGCGCCGGCCCAGCGGCCCGCCTCGCACTGGAGGACCCGCAACTCCGTCTCAATGCGTCGTTTCTCTTCAGCTTCTCTGGCGCAGCCGATCAGCAGCAGGGCGCCGCCGAGCAGGGCCATGGTGACGGGTGCGATGCGCTTCATGCGTTTTCCTTCTTGCGGTCTGGGATTCGGTCTGCCAGAGCCAACGGCGGCTATCGGCGAACCCGATATCCATGGAGCTCAACCTCGATGCGGCCCGTCAGCCACTGGGGCGGAAAAGGCTCCACCCACAGGCTGAACTTCCGCATCTCCATGGGCTGGAGGGGAAAATCCGGTTGGATGGGGGTTTTAACGAATTGCTGCACCAGCCGGTCCTGGGCATCGTAGAGCGATGCCCGGATTTCGACCACTTCGACCAGGCGGTTTCCCTGGTTGATCAGGGTCCCCGCAACCACTGCCTGCTGTCCCCCCAGGAGGTTTTCGGACACCATGCCCCCGGCGTTGACGATTCTCAGGTACGGCAGATAATCAGGAAAGCCTGGCTCGCCCTGTCGCAGTACGCCGGCGTGGATGGTGCGGCCTTCCCGATATTGGGGGCCCTTTTTCTGAACGAGGACGATGGCACCAATCACCACCACGACCACGATCACCGCCGAGACGATAAGCCAGAGCCGCTTCCACGGAAATGGCCGCTTCTCTGTCGCCGCGCTGAACATCCCGGGGCGTTCCGGCATGTTTCCTCCTGCGGAGCGAAAGGCATTGAAACTCAGCCCAATATAGCACACCACTCCGGGCCGATCAAATGGTGGCAGACACCCAGAAAGTGGCATCCCCTTGAAAATAAAATCGCCAGGGCAACACCCCGGCGATGGTACACCTGAAACGATTCTATTATCTGTTTTAACCCAGAATCCGGTCCAACAGCGGCTGGTTCACCTGGATGAGTTTGTCATCCTGATACCGTTTGACCAGGGAATTGAGCAGCGCGTCCGTGAGCTGGCGGCGTTTTTCGCCCAGCAGTTTTTCGACCAGCGCTTTCCGCTCCGCGGCGAGCCTTGACAGATCGGGTTTCACCCGCTCCGTGACCTGGAAAACCACCTGGTTGTCGCGCACCGACACCGGCCCACCCACACCGTTCGGCTCGATGCGGAGGGCTTCCAGCGCCAGTGCCGGCGACGCTCCCAGCTGGTTCGAGATGGACCCGCTGACATTGAACAGCTCCGATGTCTCAACGGTAAGCTTGTATTTGGCGGCGGTCTTGTCCAGATCGCCCGAAGCCTTGAGCTCGGCCAGGAACACGCGTGCATCCGCGGCAGCCAGTTCCCGGGCCTTGGCGGTCCGGTAATCGCGGTCCACTTGCACCTTCACCTTGTCAAACGCCTGGACGTGCGGCGGAATGATCTTGACGAGCTGCGGGATCACGAAACCCCGGCTGGTTTGCTGGAGATCGCCCACCTCGTTGAGCGTCAACGCGAGAAGCGTGTCGATCTTGTCGGGCGGCAGGCCGAGCGAATAATCGGGTTGGGTTTTGTTGAACGGATTGGACAGTTCCACGGTGCCGCCGAACTCCTTGGCAACCGCCTCGAGATTCTTGCTCTCACGGGCTTTCTGCAGCGCCTGTCGGGCAGAGCCTTCCAGTTGCTGTTCGGCCCTGACGCGGCTCAGATTACGCGCGATGACCGAGCGGTAAAAATCGAAATCGCGCCGGTCGGTGCATTGGATAATGTGGAATCCGAACTGGGACTTGATCACTTCGGAGATTTGCCCCTTGCTCAGCGCGAAGGTCGCATCTTCGAACTCCTTGACCATGCGGTTGCGAGGGAAGAAGCTCAGATCGCCGCCGCGTTTCGCCGATCCCTCGTCTTCGGAGTATTGCTCTGCCAGCTTGGCGAAATCGGCCCCGGGGCGCAGGGCCAGCTCGCGGACGGTGGCGGCCTTCTGCCGCAGCAGTTCCACTTCGGCCGGAGTGGCGTTCTCCGGCACCTTGATCAGGATGTGCGAGGCCCGCACCATCTCCTGGTAGCGCTCCGCGCGGTTGGCCTCGTAATCGGCACGAATCTCCGCGTCGGTGACCGACGCCGCCAGCGCCGCAGCCAGTTTGTTGGTGTCCAGGATCAGTAGCTTGAATTGGCGCGTTTCGTCGATTTTGTAATTGTTCTTATTTGACTCGTAGTACTTTCGGGCGTCCGCTTCGTTATACACGACCTTGGGGGTATAGGCATACTCGCCCCACGTGACGTAGCGGATCTTCGCTTTGTCGTTTTCCTCCACAAACTTGGCCTGGATCTCCTGTTCGGAGAGCGCCGCGGAGCTGGCCAGGAAGTCCTGCAGTTTCTGGCTGAGCAGGTTCCGCCGGACGTTGGCTTCGTACTCCTCCGGCGAGATGCCCAGCCGCTTCAGGTTGGATTTGTATTCCTCGGTGCCGATGAAATTGCCGTCGATGTTGAACCCCGGGCTGTTAACGATGGTGTTCATCACCTCTTCGTCCGACACGGTGAAGCCGTTCCGGGCCGCTTCCTGCGACAGCACCACCGTGCGGATCATCTGGCCCAGCACCATGTTGCCATACTGCCGGATCGCGTTTTCGTCGCGCCGGGCATCTGGTCCCATCATGTTGAGGACCGTCAGCAGGTTGGAGCGGTAGGCGTTGACGGAAATCTCGTGGTCGCCGACTTTGGCAATATAATTACCCATCTCCACCTCGCCGCCTCCGGACGGCGTGGTGACGAACATGAGCACCATGCCGGCGCCCAGTGCGATGATGACCAGCCAGAGGACCCATTTCAGTTTCGCTTTCTTGTCCCGGATGAAATTTAACATGCCTGCCTCCAACCAATGGCCAGAAATCCAAGTCCCGAAAAGACGGCATTATAACAAAACAGGCGCCGGATTCAACGAGGTTTTTTGCAGGGAAATACTGTCCGGGCTATGCTATATTCATCGGCATGATCAGGGAATTCCGTCGCTGGACCCCCTTACGTTCAGCCGCACCGATACCTGGCCGCCACAACGCCCGAAACCGCCCTGCTGCCGGGATGGCGACAGCATGCTGCGGCCTGTACTGGCTCCTGGTGGTCAGTGCGGCCGGGTCTGCCCCGGCACCGGTTGAACCCGGCCCGCCCCCGGACGCCGTCGTCATCAGCGCCCGGAAGCTGATGCCTCCGGCGCTGCGGGACATCATGGAACGCCGGCAGCATGTGCTGCTGGCCGCCTTCCGGAGCACCGCGCCGGCCGCCGACTTGCCCGGCGCCCGGGCCGAGCTTGTGAACGAGCTGACCGCGATGGACCGCCGCCTAGCCGGCACGCCCCTGTTCGACGAGGTGGTCGCGGGTTTCGGCGCCATCGCCCGGCGCGTCTGCGACCACAACACAATGGGGAAGTTTGCCGAATCCGCCGAGGAACACGCATATTTCACCGATTTCCATAATTTTGTTGATTGCAAGCATCATCGCTTCGTCGCGGTGTTCAACGATTACTCGCCCCTGCTGTTTGTGGACGACCGGTCGGATCTCTATCTGGAGGCGATGGCACAACGCAATCGGAACTATGCCCACCGGATCGCGGCACTGTACCGCGAAGGCGGCAGCTCCCGGACGTTCGATGACCGTTCTCCCGCGTTCGGACTGGCTTCCTTGCACTTTTCCCACACCATCACCGATATCGCCAACCTGTGGCTCTACTGCTGGCGCCGGGCCAACGGCGACTTGACCGGTACGCCGTTCTACTCATACTCAAAAAAAGTTCCGCAGGGCGAAAGGAGCTCGCCGTGATCCGTGTCCGGACCGCCTTCCTCAGCGTCCACGACAAGCGCGGCCTCCCGGAACTGGCCGCCGCTCTGGTGCGCCATGGGGCCGCCATCATCTCCACCGGCGGCACCGCCCGCCTGCTCCGAGGATGTGGCCTAAATGTGCGCGAGGTGTCTGATGTGACCGGGTTCCCCGAGCTGCTGGACGGACGGGTGAAAACCCTCCATCCGGCAGTGCACGCAGGAATTCTGGCCCGCCGCAATCGCCCGACCGACATGGACAGCCTCGACGAGCGCGGCATTGAGCCGATTGACCTGGTGGCCGTGAATTTGTACCCGTTTGCGGAGCGGATCGCCTGTGGCATCACCGTGCCAGAAGCGCTGGAAGAGATCGACATCGGCGGCGTCACCCTCATCCGGGCGGCTGCCAAGAATTATCCCGACGTGGCCGTGGTGGTGGACCCGGATGATTATCTCCGGGTGATCCGGGAGTTGGATGAGACGGGCGGCCTCGCCCTGGATTCCCGTCTGGCGCTGGCTCGGAAGGCGTTTGAGACCACGGCCGTGTACGACGCAGGCATCTGCCAATATCTGAATACCGCTGTCATCACGGACGGCACGGTACAACAGGCGGCACCTGCCGCCGGGCTGCCCGAGCTCATCTGCCACGTGCTGCGTCGGCAGCGCCCCCTGCGCTATGGTGAGAATCCCCACCAGAGCGCGGCTGTTTACGGAGTCAGCGGGCGACCGCTGGACGGCTGGCTGGCCGCGGAGCAGTTGCACGGCAAAGAACTCTCCTACAACAATTATCAGGACATGGACGCCGCCTGGCAGTTGGTGGTGGAATTCGAGACGTGCGCCTGCGCCATCATCAAGCATGCCAATCCGTGCGGCGTCGCGTTGGGCGATTCCGGCGCCCAGGCGTTCCGTCGGGCGTTTGAGACCGATCCCGACTCGGCCTATGGCTCCATCATCGCTTTCAACCGCCTCGTGGACGGGCCGACCGCCCGGGAGATCGGCAAGCTGTTCGTCGAGGTGATCATCGCACCCGATTTCGATCCTGAGGCGCTCGGCGTCTTCAGCCGCAAGAAGGACCTGCGGCTGATCCGCAAGCCGGCGCCCCGGCCCGGCCCGCCCGCTCTGCAATTCCGCAGCATTGAAGGTGCGGTCCTGGTCCAGGAGGCCGACACCGGTGCGCTCCGGCGTGAAGACCTCCGTGTCGTGACCGCCCGCGAGCCGGCCGAGGCGTTGTGGACGGATTTGCTCTTCGCCTGGTACTGCGTGAAGCACGTCAAATCCAACGGCATTGTTGTCGCCCGGGAGTGCCGACTGTTGGGCTCTGGCGCCGGCCAGACCAGCCGGGTGGATTCCACCCGGATCGCCATTTCCAAATCGCGTCAGCCTCTGGCCGGGGCGGTACTGGCATCGGACGCCTTCATCCCGTTCCGTGACACTCTGGATCTTGCCGCCGATGCGGGCATCGCCGCGGTGATTCAACCCGGCGGCTCCATCCGGGACGAAGAGGTCATCGCCGCGGCCGATGTCCGCGGGTTGGCCATGGTGTTCACCGGCCGGCGGCACTTCCGGCACTGACCCGGCGGCAACCCGCCGTACCCGTGGTCCGTATACCACCCGTTGCCGCCGTGATTCACTGTCGATTCAGCGGAGGAAACTATCATGATCAAGGCCGCGGTGATCGGTGTCGGATCCCTGGGGCAGCACCACGCCCGCATTCTGACCTCCACCGCCGATGTGCGCCTGGTGGGTGTCGCCGACATCAATCCCGACCAAGGTCGAGCCGTGGCGGAACGCTATGGGACCCGATTTTTTGAGGACTATCGGGAACTTGTCTCGCTGACTGACTGCGTCACCGTCGCCGCCCCCACCACCGACCACCACCGGATCTGCGTGCCGTTTCTCGACGCCGGCCGACACGTGCTGGTGGAAAAACCCATCGCCGCCGATCCCGCCGACGCACGGGACCTCATCCGGCGAGCCGCCCACGCCGGAGTGGTGCTGCAGGTCGGCCACCTGGAGCGGTTCAATCCGGCCTTCCTCGCCGTCCGCGGCTTGGCCCGGGATCCGCGGTTTTTCGAGGCCCATCGGCTGGGTGTGTTCGTCCCCCGCTGCCTCGATGTGGACGTTGTCTTGGACCTGATGATTCATGATCTGGACCTCGTGCTGCACCTGGTCCAGTCGGAAATCCGGGACATCCGGGCCTCCGGTGCGCCGGTCCTGACCGGCAAGATCGATATCGCCAGCGCCCGCATCGAGTTCGCCAACGGCGCGGTGGCCAATCTGACCGCCAGCCGGATCTCAGCGGAAAAACTCCGCAAGTTCCGCTGGTTCCAGGAGGGCCAATACTTCAGCGTTGACCTCGGCCGCCAGGCCGTCGTGTCGCGCCGGGTGCAGCCCGCCGACAATCCCGTGGGTCGGGAGATGGTGGCCCAGGAGATCTCTGTTCAGGCCGGTGAACCGCTTCGTCTCGAGCTGGTGTCTTTCATCCGAGCGGTTCGGGGAGAAGCCCCCAACGGCTGCCGCGGCGAGGAAGGGCTGGCCGCGCTAGATGCCGCGCACGCGGTCCTGGCTCGAATTGCCGCCGGTCGCTAGCCATCGACTGAGGAGAAACGTGCGGTGCGGTACGGGTTTTGGACAATCTGTCTGGCTGCTGCACTGACCGTGGCCGCCGCTGCCCAGGGAGTCGGAGATCCGCCGCCGGCACCCGAGGGAATCACCACCCACACGCTCGGCAACGGACTGCGACTCATCTACCAACCCCGCTACGAGCTGGAATTCACCTACGTCTCGGTCTATCTGCCCCTGCCAGCCGGTTGGCTGTCCCGCGGCCGGCAATGCGCGTCTTGGTTGGAAGCGCTGTATCTGGATACCGGTCGGCCCGATGAGGACACGCCACGCGAGGCCCTGGCCACGTTGGATGCCGTGCCGTCCGTCCGGTACGACGGCCGCCATGTGGTTTTCGATCTGGTCTGCCGGCCCGAGGGACTGCCTCGCGCCTTGTCAACGCTGATGGACACCCTGTTCACCGACCGGGTCCAAGACCCGTTTTGGGCCCAGGCAGCCGCCCGGATCCGCCTCCGGGCGGTCCGCGCCCGGACGTTGGGGTGGGAGGCCGTCCGGGATGATCTGACCACCGAAGTGCTGGCCGGCGGCCGGATGGAGCGCGTCCAATCCCTCCTGGACGCAACCGCGCCGGATCCGCTGGCCCTCGCCGCGCTGCGGGCGCACCTGGCGGATCCGGGTCAAATCCGCATTGTGGTCACCGGTCGGGGCGATGCCGCCGAAGCCGCCAACCTGCTGGCTCAACGCGCCAGCGGCTGGCCCAGCCCGCCGGCGGATCCGATCGCCGCGTCCACAGCCGCTGGCGCACCGCTCGCCTTTGCCCAATGGGACATCCCGGTGGATCCTCCGCGGGTGGTGGTGTGCTACCAAGGTCCCGGCTGGAACTCGGCCCGCCTGGGCGCGTTTCTGTTGTCCGCAAGCCTGCTGGCCGACGGATTCACCTCGGTGGCCGGCCGGCAATACCGTCAGGGATCAGCTTGGGTCCCGGTGCTGGTGTGGAGCGGATTCCGTGTGGGTCGGGACCGCTCGGTCTTCACGGTGGAACTGCAGTGCCCGACCGAATCGTTCGATGCCGTGGAAGGCGGATTCTTTGCTGCGGCTGAGCTGGTAGCCTCCGGCCGCTGGCTGGACGTAGACCAGGAGCGGGCACGACACCAGGCCTTCACCCACCTGGGTGCCGCCATCGCCGAGGTGCCTGTCTTTCACGAGGTCATCCTGGAGCGTGGCCAGCCGATTCGATCCGACTGGTACACCGATTGGCGACGTCGCTTGGCTGCGCCCAACCGCCGCGAAATCGCCGACGCCGCCAAGTCTCATCTGACTCTGAATCATGCGCTGGTGCTGGAACTGCCTGGCGGCGGCGGTCGTCAAATAATGACTCCGGCCGCCTTTCGCCAGGTTCTGTCAACCGTCTTGCCGAACAGGGTCGATGCCGCGGCGCGAGCGCTCAAAGACACCCCGGATATCCCGCTGGCTGTCCCGGAGTTCGATCCCGAACCGGAGTTTAACGCTGAAAAGATGGACCGGATCGTCACCTCCGGCATCCTGCGGGGACCATCGGCCTACCTTAAGGAGTTTCACCGTTTTCCGCTGGTCTGGGTGCGCGCCGGCTATCCCGGCGGCGTCCACACAGAACCGGCAGACAAGCCCGGTTTGAACCGGCTGGCCCTCTGGTCGCGCTTCCTGGCCTGCCGCGACAACCAAGATCGGCTCCTTTTGGAGCGGCTGGAGATGCTGGGCGCCCGCATCGGAATCGAAGCCGGACCCGAGCTGACCTTCGTCACCCTCGTCTGCCCGGCCTACTTCCGCCAACCTGCGCTCAGCGTGTTCTTCCGCATCCTGCATCGCCACAGCCCGTCGGACACCGATCTGACCCGTGCCGCCGCCTTGGCGCCGCTCTTCGTCGACCACCCCGACCGGATTCCTGCACAGGCGGTGCTGGCGGCTGCGCTCCGCGCGCTCTACGGCCCCGACAGCCCGTACGCCCGCTGGTCCGCCGGGACCGCTGCTGCAATAGACGGCCCCGCCCTGCGCGCGCATTATGACGCCTGCTTCTACCGCAATCCGCCTGTGATGGCGATGGTCGGTCGTTTTGCCGGTACCGAGCTGCTGTCGCCCATCACGGACCTGATCTCCACCTCGGAATTCGTCCCGTTCCGACCACCGGCCCAGGCCAGCGCGTTCGCGCTCGG
This sequence comes from Acidobacteriota bacterium, assembly GCA_012517875.1. Lineage (NCBI taxonomy): Bacteria > Pseudomonadati > Acidobacteriota > Acidobacteriota bacterium. The sequence continues at coordinate 63,818 of JAAYUB010000026.1, forward strand.
TAAAATTCCGGACCAGCCATCGACCTCCTGCGCCGTGGTCAGCCTCCTGCTACCTGGCCCCTACGGGGGTGAGCGGGATATTCTTCGTTTGGAACTGCTGCGTCAACTGTACCTGAAGCGTTCCACCGGCGGTCCGCCGGTGGCCGTGGAGATGGAAAGCCAGCCTTTGTCCGGTCGTGGCTACATCCATCTCCAATTCGTCGCAGAATCGTCAGGCGGTTGGCAGCGGCAACTGGCCGCCTTGCGGGAGTGGTTGAACAGCCTGCCGGAACGTCCCCTCAATCTTTGGCAGCTGGCTTCCGCCATTAAACTGGCGGAGCTCGGCGAGAGCATCCGGCTGGCTTCGCCTGAGGCCTTGACCCGTTGGCTGGTGTTGAACGGGCTGTGGGAAACTCGCCTCTGGGACGGGGCAGAAATCGAGTCCGCCTTGCGGATCGGCCGCCGGGAGCAGGTCCGTGAGCTGGTCAGCCGCTTTTGGCTCAGTCCACATTACGCCGTCGCCGCCCGATCCCTCGATCCGCCGGCATCCGACCCTGTGATTGCGCCTGGCGTCCCGCCGCCTGGCGAGCGTTGACCGGCGCTTTGATACGGGTGTCAGCACCGTCTCGACACACGGCTTGCGTCCGCGGATTATCGCTGGCCTTGTGCTGGCGGCACGGGACTGCGGTCAGCCTGCGCGGCTGTCGCGGCTGACCGCGTGGTGTTTCTCAAACCTTGCCGGCCAGCGCGCGGACCACCGGAACACACCGTTCGCACACCGTCGGAAAATCGGCGAACGCGCCCACCTGCGTGGAGTAGTTCCAGCACCGCTCGCACTTGGCGCCAGCCGCCTTGTCCACTGTCACCTCGGGCTGGCCGTCCCCGACGCCGGGTTTTTCAACAAGATCTACGGCGGATACGATGAAGATGTAGCGCAGGTTATCGGCCATGCCATGGAGAAACGCAAAGTCTCCGGGACCGGAACAAACCGTGATGCGCGCCTCCAGGGAGTTGCCGATCCGGTTCTCCTGGCGCGCCGCCTCCAACGCTTTGCTGACCAGTTCGCGGATCGCCAGCAGCCGGTCCCATTTCGCCAGCAAGCCTTCATCCAGCCACATGGCCTGCGGAGTTGGAAAATCCGCCAGGTGCACAGACTCCGGCAGATCCGTTACGGGCCGCAGGTGTTGCCATACTTCTTCGGTAGTGAAAGGGATTAGCGGCGCCAGCAGACGGACGAGGTGATCGAGGATCGTCCAGAGTGCGCTCTGCGCCGAACGCCGTTCCGGGGAAGCGGCCGCAGACGTATAGAGCCTGTCCTTCAGTATGTCGAAATAGACCGCCGACAGGTCGATGGTGCAGAATTGATACACACTGTGGTAGATGATGTGAAAGTCGTAGCGGTCATACGCCTGACCGCAGCGTTCAAGCAACTGGTGGAGCCGCGCCAGCGCCCAACGGTCGATTTCATGGAGGGCCCCATAGTCGCACGTGTCCCGAGCGGGATCAAAGCCCGCCAGATTGCCCAAGAGAAAACGGAGCGTGTTGCGGATCTTGCGGTAAGCCTCGCGGAGCCGCGACAGGATTTCGTCGCTGATGCGCACGTCCTCGCGGTATTCCACCGAACCCACCCAGAGCCGGAGGATCTCGGCGCCCGACTGACTGATCACCGCTTCGGGCTCGATCACGTTGCCCCGGCTCTTGGACATCGCCAGTCCGTCCTTGTCCAGCACCCATCCATGGGTCAGCACTTCCCGGTATGGTGCGCTGTTGCGGCAGCCCAGCGACGCCAGCAGCGACGAGTGGAACCAACCACGGTATTGGTCGCCCCCTTCAAGGTACATATCGGACGGCCAGGGCATTTCCGGGCGGTTCCGGCTGATCACCTCATAGCTGACTCCGGAGTCGAACCAGACGTCGAGAATATCGAATTCCTTGTCGAACTCGGTGTGCCGACAGCTGGGGCAGGCCGTGCCCGGCGGCAGCAGTTCGGCGCTGCTGTACCGGTACCAGGCGTCGGCGCCTTCGCGTTCGAAAATCTCGGCCACATGCTCCACCACCGCGGTATCCATCAGCACATCACCGCATTGGCGGCAATAGAAGACGGTGATAGGAACGCCCCAGCTCCGCTGGCGTGAGATGCACCAGTCGGGCCGGTTGGCCACCATGTTTGTGATGCGGATCTCGCCCCACTCCGGATACCACTTCGCCCGCTTGATTTCCTCCAGCGCCCTGGCGCGCAGGCTGTTCTTGTCCAGCGCAATAAACCACTGCTTAGTGGAGCGAAAGACGATGGGTTTGTGGCAGCGCCAGCAATGGGGATAACTGTGTCTGATCGCCTTCGCCCGAATCAACGACCCGGTCCGCTGCATGTGTTCGACGATGGGTTCATTGGCCTCGAAGACCACCATCCCATTCCAATTGGGCACCTCGTCGGTAAACCGGCCCTCGTTGTCCACCGGGCACAGCACCGGCAGGCTATACCGCTGGCCCGTGACATAGTCTTCCTGCCCATGCCCTGGGGCGGTGTGGACGCAACCGGTTCCCTGTTCCAGGGTGACATAATCGGCCAGGACCAGCACGGAGTCTCGGTCGATGAAGGGGTGACGGCAGACCTGACCCTCGAGGACCGCACCCTTGACCCGGGCCAGCGCCGCACCCTGATCCAGGCCACAGTCCCGCAGGAAGTTGGGGAGGAGGCCTTCGGCCACCAGAAGCACCTCGCCGTTCACTTCCACAGCCACATAATCGTATTCCGGATGCAGCGCGATCGCCAGATTGGCCGGCAACGTCCACGGGGTTGTGGTCCAGATCACCACGCTCAGCGGCTTGCCGACAACCTCCGGGATCGCTCGACCGAAGTCCGACTTGGCGGGAAATTTAACATAAACCGATGGGCTTTCATGATCGCTGTATTCCACCTCGGCCTCGGCCAGGGCCGTCTGGCAGGAGATGCACCAAAACACCGGTTTGGCGCCCCGGTAGACGTTGCCCATGCCGACAAAGTTGCCAAAGACGCGGGCGATCGTTGACTCATATGAGTAACTCATTGTCAAGTAGGGGTTGGCCCAGTCGCCGAAAACTCCCAGCCGCTTGAACTGCTCCCGCTGAATGCCCACGTACTTCTCGGCATAGCGGCGGCAGTGCTGCCGAAACTCCAGGATATCCATCTGCTTGCTGCCGAATCCCAGCTCCGCCTCCATCCGTTTCTCGATGGGCAGGCCATGACAATCCCACCCGGGGATGTAGGGGCTGAAGAATCCCTTCATGGACTTGTACTTGACGACAAAATCCTTGAGGACTTTGTTCAGCGCGGTGCCCAGGTGAATGTTGCCGTTGGCGTACGGAGGTCCGTCGTGCAGGATGTAAGCGGGATGCCCCGCGTTTTTCCGCAGAATTTTCTCATACAATCCGATGGACTCCCAAAATTGGAGCATCTTCGGCTCGTTCTGCACCAGGTTGGCCTGCATCTTGAAATTTGTACGCGGCAGATTGACGGAATCCTTCACACTGAACGGCTTGTCCACGGGGACACTCTCCTGACGGTTTTCGTTAAGCGCGGCATTATAAGCACTTGATCCCGGAAAGTAAATGAGGATTTCCGTTCTGTGCTAGACTGGACGGCATGATTCATCCGCTCCTGGCAATCGCCGATGGCCTGACCACCCGGATTGATGGCCTGCGCTTCGGCCCTCCGGTGAGTTGTGCATACAATCCGCTGGTGTATGCCCGCCCGGCTTACGCCGCCTACGTCGGCCGCTACGGGGCCGCCCGCAAGGAATTTCTACTCCTGGGTATGAACCCGGGTCCGTGGGGCATGGTGCAGACCGGAATACCGTTCGGCGAAGTGTCCGCCGTTCGCAATTGGCTGGGTATCGAAGCTAGTGTGGGACGGCCGGCTATACAGCATCCGAGCCGGCCCGTGCTCGGTTTCGCCTGCCGGCGCAGCGAAGTGAGCGGCCGCCGTCTCTGGGGATGGATCCAGGGGCGCTGGGGAACCCCGGCGGCATTTTTCCAGCGCGGCTTTGTCGCCAATTATTGTCCCTTGGCGTTTTTCAGCGCCACGGGGGCCAACCTGACACCCGACAAGCTGCCGGTGCGCGATCGGGCCCCGCTGTTGTCCGCCTGCGACGAGGCTTTGCGCGCCACTGTCGCCTGGTTGCGCCCGCGATGGGTGATCGGCATCGGGCGATTCGCGGCGCAGCGCTCTGCGACAGCGCTGGTGGGTTTTTCTGTCCGCACGGGCTGCCTGCCGCACCCGAGTCCGGCGAGTCCCCTCGCCAACCGGGGGTGGGAAACGGTCGCCGACTCCGCCTGGTCGGCCCTCGGTATCTCCCGCACATCATGAGCCGACGGCGAACGCCGGCTCGTGCGCGTTGCACTGGCGACCATCCGGCGGGCTTCCAGGTAGTGCCGAAGGAAATTGCCCGGACGGCCCCTTTCTTTCCAGCAAACCCTGCGGGTATAATACTGTCCAAGCCACTTGTCGGAGAGAATACCATGCTGCAGATTCACAGAATCCTGGCGCCGGTAGAATTTGACGACTTGATCGACGACGTCGCCCGCACCGCCGTGCAGTTTGCCCACTTGTTCAAGGCGACGGTCTGCTTTCTGCACGTCGACGACCCACTGGCCGGTGCGCCGAGCCTGGTCGCCGGCTCCCTACACACACCTCGGCACACCAGCGATGAACTCCGCGAGCGGATTCTGGAATTCGTCCCGGCGGAATTTCTCTCATCGGTTTCGGCCTCATACCACACGGCCGCCGGAGATCCCGTCGAGGAAATCGTGCGCTTCACAAAAAAGCACGGCATTGATTTGATCATCCTGGGCAATTCAGCCAAGAGCGCGTTCGCCCGCCTGTTTTTCACATCCATCGAGGAAGCCGTGATTCACAAGGCCCCCTGTCACGTCCTGACCGTCGTGCAGAAGAAGCAGTAGACGCTTTTTATTTGATCCGAGCCGGCGATTGTGCTTAAATAGGGCACCTCGGCTGTTCACCGTATCGTCCAAAACAAACAATCCATGCCAGCCACGTGGAGTTGGACGAGGGGTTTTTCGGTCTGAAGGGACACCGTATGAATCAGTGGAAGCAGATTCTTCAGAAGGTCAAGGGCGAAGTTTCGTCCGAGTGCTACAAGACCTGGTTCGAATCCACGGAGGCCGCCCGGGTAACCGCCGACGAGATCCTCGTCCGCGTCCCGAACAAATACTACAAAGAATGGATCACGGAGAACTTTTCCGACCTGCTCCAGAGCATTCAGCAGTCGCTGGATCTCGACGGCTACCGTATCCGCTTCCTGGTGGACAACGACACGACCACCAACGGATATCTGCGTCCGGAAAAGACGTTGGCCACGGGCGAACAGGCACAGGCACTACTGGGCCAGGTGCGGTTGAATCCGAAGTACCGCTTCGATTCCTTTGTCGTTGGCTCCAGCAACCAGTTTGCCCATGCTGCCGCAATGGCTGTGGCGGAACAGCCGTCCACGGCTTACAACCCGTTGTACATCTATGGCGGGGTCGGGTTGGGCAAGACACACCTGATGCACGCGATCGGCCACTACATTCTGCTGAAACGACCCCAGGCCAAGCTGGTCTACATGTCTTCCGAACGGTTCATGAACGAGCTGATCAACTGTATCCGTTACGACAAGATGCTGTTGTTCCGCGAACGGTACCGAAACATCGACGTCTTGCTGGTGGACGATATTCAGTTCCTGTCTGGCAAGGATCGGACTCAGGAGGAGTTTTTCCACACCTTCAACGCCCTGTACGACTCCCAGAAGCAAATCGTCATCAGCAGTGATTGTCCGCCCAAAGAGATTCCCAACATCGAAGAACGTCTGCACTCACGGTTCGAGTGGGGCTTGATTGCCGACATCCAGCCGCCGGAGCTGGAGACCAAAATCGCCATTCTCCGCAAGAAGGCGGAGATCGAAGGCGTACCTATCCCCGACGATGTGATTTATTACATTGCCTCAAACATCAAATCGAATATCCGCGAGCTGGAAGGTTCGCTGATCCGACTCATCGCTTACTCGTCGTTGACCGGTGAGAAATTGGATCTCACCCTGGCCAAGCGGATTTTGACCAACATCAAGTCGCCGGAGCAGCGCATCGTCACCATCAACCGGGTCCAAAAGGTGGTGGCCGAGTTTTTCAAGATCAAGGTGTCTGACCTGATATCCAAAAACAACTCGCGCGCGATCGCCGAACCCCGTCAGATCGCCATGTACCTCTGCAAGCGTCACACAGATCACTCTCTTCCCCGAATCGGCAAGGAATTCGGGGGCAAACATCACACGACCGTCCTTTATGCCGTTGAGAAGATCGATCAGCGAAAAGAAAAAGATCCCGAACTCCGCGCGACCCTGAACCGGCTTCGTGCTCTACTTGACTAAACGATCCACATTTTCACAACCATTCTGTGGAAAAGTCTGTGATTTTTCTTTGGAAAATATTTCCGTCTGCTTCTGTTCACTGTTATTCACAGCTCGGCGATCGTTCCTAAACATTTTTTTCAACAAAACAACTGGTTCATGCTACAATCATTCCGTTGATTATCATCACTTTCCACAGGCACTATTACTACTACTGGTCCATCCGTTATAAATTTTACGATTGATCAGGAAATAGGACAGGAGTTGCCGATGAGATTCAAAGTCAAGCGACAGGACATCCTAACCGAACTGAGCTACATCACGCCCATCGTGGAAAAAAGCTCCAAGATGCCCATCCTCGCTCATGTCCTGGTGGAACCCCGCGCGGAGGCACAGAGTCTGACACTAGCCGGCAGTGACCTGACCGTGAGCATCAAGTCGACCTGTCCGGCCGCGGTCGAGGAGGAAGGCGCACTCGCGATGCCGGCTCGGGAACTGACCGACATCATCCGGTTCATGCCGGAGTCGGCTGAGATCGAAATTTATAGCGAGGATTCGGAACGGGTTATCATCAGCCACGGACGATCCAAGTCGCGGATGGTCTGCTTGCCGGTGGATACTTTTCCCATCATCTCCATGTTCCAAGGGGAGTTTCTCGACATACCGGGAGACATCCTGCGGCGGATGGTTCAGATGACCATTTTCTCGACAACCCAGGAGCAGTCGCGGTTTGCGCTGAACGGTTTGCTGCTGCTCATGAATAATAATTTTTTGAAAATGGTGTCCACCGACGGACACCGGATGGCTTATGTGGAAGCGCCGAAGGTTTTGGAAAACCTGGAAACCGATATCCGCATTCTGATTCCCAAGAAAACCGTGTTGGAATTGTCACGGATGTTGTCGAAAGAGCAACTGATTGTGCAGTTTGCTCACAACGAGAACAACCTCTTTTTCCGCATTGAGAACAGGCTTCTCGTCTCGCGGCTGCTGGCGGGGCAGTTTCCGAACTATGAAATGGTCATCCCACGCAGCCTGCACCACCGATTTGTCCTGAAAACCAACGAATTGCGGGCGGTCATCAACCGGCTCAACGTGCTCGCCGATGAAGTTTCGAAGCGGATCATCTTTCGGATGGAAAATGGACGAATTCTGCTGCGTTCAGAGGATGTCAACAAAGGCGAAGCCGAAGAGGTGCTCGAGGTGGAATATCAGGGGGATCCGGTGGAATTGGGGTTCAATTCTCAATATCTACTGGAATTTCTGAATGTAGTGGAGACGCCGCAGGTCAGTTTTGAATTCACCGATGAAAACATCGCTGGCATGTTCCGGCCGGCGGGAGACCTCGACTACACCTACAAGTACATTGTCATGCCGATGTCGATTTAACACCACACGCGAGATGACGTCCGACATCGGGCCGGGCCGGCCGAAGTTCGTTGTTCTGCAACGAGCGGTAAGCTACCCGCAGGGATCCGTCCAGCAATTCAAAAAAAAGGTCAGGCACTTGTGCCTGACCCTGTTTTTTTTCTGTTCTGGGATGAACTAGAAGCGATCTTTCAGCGCCTTGCCCGGCGTGAACTTCGGGACCTTGCGGGCCGCGATCTTCAGGGGCGCGCCGGTCTTGGGGTTGCGGCCGATGCGGGCTTTCCGGTGGCTGACAGAGAAGGTGCCGAAACCGACGATGGTCACCCGGCGGTTCTTGGACAGTTCCTTGGCAATGCCCTCAATGATCGCGTTGAAGGCCTTGGTTGCCTGGGTCTGGGTGATGTCTGCGTCGTTCGACATCTTCTTGATCAGATCTGCTTTGTTCATAGTACCTCCTAAAGGTTAGGTTTTGGGTTGATAATCCTCGTTAAACTTGTATCCAACACCCCACACGGTGACGACGATCTCCGGGTGTTCGGGATTGGATTCGACTTTAGCGCGCAGACGGTTGATGTGGGAGTCGATCGTCCGGTGATAACCGCGGTAGTTGTCGCCCCACACCTTCTCCAACAGATCCTCCCGACTGAACGCGCGGCCGGGATTGGACAAGAAGAGCCGCATCAGTTCAAACTCTTTCGGCGTGAGCTCGATTTTCTTCTTGCCAATCTTTAAAATCCGGTTCTTAAGGTCCATGGTGATATTGCCATGCTGCAGCAGATTGGCGGCAGCGGCGCTGTCCAGCGCCTTGGCTTGGAGGATCTGCCTGCGGAGGACGGCCTTGATCCTGGCTTCGAGCTCGCGCAGGCTGAACGGCTTGGGGACATAGTCGTCGGCACCGACCTCAAGGCCGACGATCTTGTCGACGACGTCACCCTTGGACGTCAGCATGATGATGGGGCAATACAGCGGCAGCCGGCGGACGGATCGGCATAATTCCACTCCGTCCACTTTTGGCATGATAATGTCCAGAATAATCAGATCCGGTTTGAACTCAAGGAAGGCATCCATGAACTGATCGGGGTCATTCAGGCCGCGTGGTTCGTAGCCGATCCGCTCGAGATAGGCGGCGATGGATCGAGTGACCTCGGGTTCGTCGTCAACGATCAAGATCTTCAATTGCTTTTCTGTCATGGTGCCCGTCTGATAAGGGTTTGCCCCCTTGACGGATTCATAAATAGATCAAAAACCCTTGCAGTTCAAGAAAAAAATGGCAGGGGGAAAAAGATTTTTTTTATTTTCGTTAACTTTTCTTCATAATGTCGGGATTCGGGAAATCGCCGAATTTCCGATTCCGTTCCCGCACAAGGAGCCTGCCGCGGCTTCTCCTGTGCGTTCCCTTGCGCACCGCTGCTCAGAAAGAAAGTGGTTGTCACCGTGATATGTTCAAGGAGTGGCGATGGCGAGGTTACTTTTTAAACAAGCCGCCGAAAAGGCCGCCTCGGGATTTGCGCACACCGGTGATCTCATCGATCTCCTGCAGCGCCACCTTGTTCTCCGGGTCCCAGCGCAGTGCTTCCTGGAAGGCGGCCACCGCCTTGTTGGCCAGATGCGCCTCTTTGTAAAGCCGGCCGAGATGGAGGTAGGTGTTGACGTTCATCGGGTTGATCTCGATCGAACGGAGGAAATGCTTTTCCGCTTCCTTGCGGAACTGGGGTACCTTCGACATGGCGTATCCCAAGTAGGCATTATACTCGGCGTTGTCTGGCTTGATCTGTACTGAGCGGCGCAGAAACGAGATGGCTTCCGCGTACTTCTGCAACTGGATCAGGTTCCGGCCCTGGTGAAAATTGTCGAGCGCGATCTGGTCCATCTCCTGCGGTCGGGGGCCGGCCTTGGCCATCGAAGCAACGGTCGGCTTCAATTCAGACGTGCTGCACTCGGTGTCGTAATTCTGCTTTCGCTGCGGATCCTTCAGGACATCGTAGGCGGTGTTGAATAGATTGAGTACGTCTTCCAGAATGCGATTAATGTCTTCAGACCCGTATTTCCGGTATTTATCCGGATGGTATTTTTTGGCGAGAGCGTAGTAGTTGGTTTTTAATCGTGACGCGGTGAAATCATCACGGGTCATGCTGAAGATTTCGTAGTAATCCTTGTTGTCCAGCTCCTCGCGGTACTCACGAATCTCCTTTAGGATGGCCGAAATATCGTTTTCGGTGATCATCACCTCGGCCGGCTGAGTGGGCAGCACGGGTGGCGGCGGCACCGCCGGCAAGCGGCTTTCCTCCTCGATGAAGCCCAGGGCGCGGAAGACAGCGACCAGTTCAAACACCTGCTCCGGCGGCAGCTGGCCCTCCCGCGCGATCGATTCGGGCGTGAGGCGACCCTTGATTCGGCTCAGAATATTGCCTTCTCGGGCATTGAGGGGCAGATGGCGAAGGACGGTCATCTTGCTGGAATCCAGCACAAACAGACGATCTTTTTTTTCCCGGATTTCACGGATCTGGTCGTCAGGTGGCGCGAGTCGGAGCAGGTGCAGTTTCAGTTCGGCGAGGGGCAGCGGTTTTTTGCCAGAGGGGCGGCTGCCAGAATCGCGGGTGCTGATCTTAAAACTGAGAGTCGGCCATTCGAGCAGCGCATGGATCATTCGGGAGAGCTGCAGTGAAAAAATCTTGCGTACCTGATTGGCGTCCAGTTTGAGCTCGGCGATGAGCGCGTCATCCATCTGCCAGGGTTTGGCGTCACTCGCCGTAGCCTTCTTGAGGTCAGACGGTGCGATCAGCTTGTTCATCAGCAGCAGGGCGCCGTACTTCTCGGTGATCTCCGTGCTGTCGAGGTGGAGGATCTCCTCACCGCTGATGTCGATGCTTTTCCAGGAATCACCATGGCTGAAGATGATCCGAACTTCGGCGGACTTTGCCGTCGCTTTCTGGATGACTTCAAGGATTTTCGCCGCCAGGACAGCCTTGCGGTCTTTCATCGGCACACCCCTTCACCGGACCTCAATGTAACACAACCGGCAGGCGAAAGGAAAAATTTTTCTCTAGAGGCGACGGAACGCGCCGTTCACGATACAATAAGGATTCGGTGACGGCACGTTATGGTGAAAAGGACACGCGGCATCATGCACCTTCGACCAAACTTCTGGGTTGTTCTGATTGTCGGCGCCTCCCTGATGGCTGGTGCACCCGGATTGCGGGCAGCCGACCGACCGATGGCCGACCGGCTGATTGTTGCGGACCATGTCGTGACCATGAACCCGGACATGGCCGTTTGGGAACCCGGAGCGGTTGCAATCCGCGGCGGCTCCATTGTTGCGGTCGGGGAGCCGGAAACGGTCCGCCGGCAGGTGCGGGCTCGCCGGACGGAGCAAATGGGCAACCGATGGATCATGCCCGGGCTGGTCAATCTGCACGCGCATATCGCCATGACTCCCATGCGGGGCGTGGCGGATGACATGGAGCTGATGACATGGCTCCGCCGGTACATCTTTCCGCTAGAAGCCCGGCTGGTCAACGCACGCTTCGTCTATGAAGCGAGCCTGCTCGGTTGCGCCGAAATGATCAGCCGCGGGACGACGACGGTCGTTGACATGTATTATTTTGAGGATGACGTCGCGCGGGCAGTCCGTGAGGCCGGCCTGCGGGGCTGGTTGGGCCAGACCATCATCGATTTCAAGGCGCCCGACTGCGACACGCCGGCCGAGGCGCTCCAGTACACGGAGGCGACAATACGGCGCTGGCAGGCTGATCCGCTGGTCCGGGTGATCCCCGCTCCCCACTCCTGCTACACCTGTTCGCCGGAAACGCTCCGCCTGGCCGGCGAACTGGCCGTGCGGTTCAACTCGCTGTTGACCTATCATCTGGCGGAGAGCGCCAACGAAGAGGCCGACATTCGGAAGCGCTACAATGCGCGCCCGGTGGAGCACGCCGCGCGGATGGGTTTGTTGGGAAAAGGCCGGCTGGCCGCCCATTGCGTGCACCTCACCTCGGCTGACCTGGATCTCATCCAGAGCAGCGGAACGGCGGTGGCGCACAATCCCGACAGTAATTTGAAACTGGCTTCCGGGATCGCTCCAATTCCCGAAATCCGCCGGCGCGGCATCCCCGTGGGTCTTGGCACCGATGGCGCCGCCAGCAACAACCGGTTGGACCTGTTCGCGGCGATGGATCTGACGGCGAAGATACACAAACAGAGGGAAAACGATCCAACGGTCATGCCGGCGCGGGACGTTGTCCGGATGGCGACCATCGAGGGTGCGGCGGCGATCAGCGCGGACAAACAGATCGGATCGCTGGAACCCGGCAAGCAGGCGGACCTGATCGTCCTGGATCTGAGCGGACCGCTGTACGAACCGGTACACAATATTTATTCCCACCTGGTTTACGTCGCCCACGGCGAGGCGGTCACCGGTACCATGGTGGCCGGTCGGTGGCTGATGAAAGACCGCCGACTGCTGACCCTCGAGCCGAAGCGGCTCGCTCGTCTGGCGGCCGGGCTCCGCAGGGAAATCCGGGGCATCACGGACGGGCAGCCATGAGATTCCGACGCATGATTCTGATCGTGGCCGATTCCGCGGGCATCGGGGCGATGCCCGACGCCGACCGATGGGGCGACGCCGGTTCGGACACCATCGGCCACACCCTGGCGGCCACCGGGGTTTACCTGCCGAACCTGCATCGCCTGGGTTTGGGCAACATCGCGTCGCTGGCGGGCCACCCCCCCTTGAACAACACCACGGCGCTTCACGGCAAGGCGGCTACGGCCTCACAGGGCAAAGACACGACGGTGGGTCACTGGGAGATGGCGGGCATCATAACCGAACAACCGTTTCCCACTTATCCCGACGGCTTTCCGCCGGAAGTGGTTGTCGCCTTTGAAGAGCGGGTGGGCCGGCGGGTGTTGGGCAACTATCCGGCATCGGGCACCGAGATCATCCAACAATTGGGAGCCGAACACCTGCGCACCGGCAACCCGATTCTGTACACGTCGGCCGACAGCGTGTTTCAACTGGCGGCTCATGAGGCCGTCATCCCGCTGGAACAACTGTATGACATGTGCCTTGCAGCCCGGGAATTGCTCCAGGGGCGACACAGGGTTGCACGGGTGATCGCCCGACCGTTCATCGGCGAGTCGGGGGCCTTCACCCGGACCACGAACCGGAAGGATTTCGCGGTTCCTCCGCCTGAACCCAACCTGCTGAGCGAATTGTCGTCGGCGGGGCGGTCGCTCATTTCCATCGGCAAGATCGCGTCGATTTTCGCCTGGCGTCACACGGGGCAGGAGATCAAAACGAAGACCAACGCCGAAGGAATTCGGATCACACGCGAGTTGATCGCCGCAGGCAGCGGGGAGGTGATCCTGACCAACCTGGTGGATTTTGACATGCTGTACGGCCACCGGAACGACGCCGCCGGTTATGCCGCCGCCTTGGTGGAGTTGGATCACGCCCTACCGGGTTGGATGGCCGCCATGGGGTCCGGCGATTGTCTGTTGCTTACGGCGGATCATGGTTGTGACCCGACTACGACGTCCACCGATCACAGCCGGGAGTATGTGCCCCTGCTGGGATGGTCCACCGGTCTGACGCACGGCTCGGATATCGGTCTGCGCTCCAGCCTGGCCGATGTGGGCCAGACCATCGCCGAGAATTTCGGCTTCACCCTGCCGGCGGGGCAGAGTTTCTTGAGTGCATTTGGCTCCGGGCAGGGCTAAAACGCGCTCTCGTTCCGGAGCTGTAGGTCCTGGATGCTGCCGTCGACTTTCTGAACCTGGAGCGAGACGCTCTGACCCGGCAGCATGTTCAGAAACCCGTATACCCGATCGAACACGATCTGCTCGCCGGGGTACCCCATCAGTTGGATGATGATATCTCCGGGTTCGATCCCGACTTTCGCCGCTGGCAAGCCCGGCACCACCCGCTGCACCACCAGTTTACCGCCCGATCTGACCGGATACAATCCGGCGGCATTGAATGTATCCGCCTCGCGGGAAGCGGTGGTGGGTTCGAAGTAAGCTGTTTGGCCGGGAATGTCGAGATGGATGGAGAAACGTCGAAGCAGGCCGCTGCCCAGCCAGCCGACCTGGCGGCGCCCACCGGGGTAGGTGTCGGGAAACTGGACCAGATGGGCGAGCGGCGCTTCGACCGTCTGGCCACCCAGGCTCAGTGCACCGAGGAGCACGACCGTTTCCGGGAAGCCGAATCCCAGACCAACGGTGAAGGCCTCGGCCGACGGACCCTGACGACGAAGGAGCCCGCGTGCAGTCTCGCTGGCAGCGCTGAAACCGACGGATTCGCCGCTGGATGTGGACAGCTCCATGGCTGTTTCCACCCCGTTGAGCGTGGCGATCACGGCCAGCGAGCCGCCGGTGGTGAGAAGCGGCACTCGCGCCCATTGCTGTTCCGGAGAAAACCCTCGCGTGGATGTAATCCGGAACGATTCGGTGGTCAAGTCCAGGCTGATGGTTTGCTGATGGAAGAAGTCGGCTCCGAGGATGCCGTGGACGGGCAACTGGATGTTGGTGCTGGCGGGGATCATGTTGGCGGCCAGAAACAGCTTGTTGCGGTACTCGACCTCGCGCAACAACACCGTGGGTAGGCGCACGAACGCCAGATCACCGAGCGGATACCGGACGGCGGCCGTGCGACGACCCTGCGGGGTAAAACCCAACTGGGTGGCGATGCTACGGTCGATGACCGAGAACGGCAGGGCGGTGTCGATCAGGAACGTGAGGGCTGGCGAGTTGCCAATCCAGCACTTGATCAGCGGCAGGCCGAAATAGCGCTGAAGAGGCAGCCGGACCGAGGACCGTTCAGGCAAATTGCTGTCCGGTGGAGCCGGCGCGATGTTGAAGAACGAGCCGTCCACACCCCGGTTGACCTCACACTGGGTGAATGTGTAAATCGCCGGATTGATCGATTCCTCGCGTAACCGCCCGGGCAGCAGCAGGCCATCCCACTGGCGGTACGATTCGATCTGCATAACCACACCCAGCCCGTCCGATCCGGTGAAGGCGAAGCTGCGAATAAGAAAGGTGGCGGCGTCGAAGACCACCCGGATCGGAACCCCTTCGGCAGTGAGCAAGGTGGCGCCCACTTCGCCTTCGACCTCACGGATGTCGGTGGGCTGGGCGACGCCAGGATTCAGGTACTGATAACCGAGGATGAACTGGAGGGCACGCAGGTGGAACAGGTCGCCCCTGACGGCGGTGCGATGCCAGCCGGTCATCTCGAGCAATTCCACATCCTTGCCGCGCGCAACCCAGCGCTCCGAGAACAGGGAAAATTCGTGGGCGACGGCGAAGCGGTCGGGAAAGGAGACAAAAACACCGACATCGCCCTGCAGGCCGTATTTCTCGAGCTGCCCCACCATCCGGATGGTGGACAAATTGAAGAGGAGTTCCTGATTCGTCGACAGCGCCTGCCGATGCCGCTGAACCAGCTCCTGGGGTGTTATTGCCAGGCCGGTCGCGAACAGACCGAGCGACAACAGGCAAACGAAGAACACTGTTCGTTTCATCATCGACTCCTTATTGGACGCCTCGCGGGTCAGGCGTTTGATGTTCAGATGGCTGGATCGGACGGCAGAGACCGCATGGTCTCCCGAGATCCTCGATTGGGAGATTGGATTTCCGTTCTGGCGAAAAGGTGCATCCGCATGTTGTTTTTTTTATATCAGAACGGCCCGGGAGATAGCAAGGCTTCTTTCCGTTACGCGGCTGCGCCAAGCGGTGGGAAGCGGGTGGGGCCGGATGGTCAGGGTGCGGGCGGGGCGGTAATTTCCATCTGAAGCTGTTCCGTTCCTCCCAGTATCTCGTCCAGGCGGAACGTGATCCCGGCGAATGAGTCCATTTCCCACGGCAGGTAAAAATACAACAGTCCAGTGGCGGTCTGGCCCGGTTTCAGATAAGAGGCACTGAATTCTTTTCCAAACAACGCCAGAATGAATTTCTGCAGGCTGATCGGAGAGGTTTTGTCCTTGGTTCCGCCTAGATCCACCATCACACCCGATGAGTGGGTCGGATTCACCACCACCTGGCCGTCTCGGTACACCGGACCAGGGGTGGCCGTATGGACTCGCGAATTCCGGCCGGGGTCAGAATCGGAGAAAATCTGCTGGGGAGAAATGTAAACCTGAGGGGCGAGTTCTTCCGCGTGCACGCGTCTGACCCGCTGGTCTTCCCCTTGCAGATGCAGCCAAACCTCGTCAAGGTAAAGACTTTGCGGTAGAGTACCGGTGTTGGTCACTGTCAGGTCAACCACCAGAATCCGCTTCTCCAGAGCGGGAAACGGCTGCAGGGTTTCGTGCCAGGTTTTACCCAGGTGGAAATCGGCTTTGATGGCCAACGTCGATAGACTGGCTTTGCGCGTCACCGCTGGGATCAGTTCGTGCGTCTCGCCCTGGGCCGATACGGGGGCAAGCCAAAGCCACACCGGCAGCAGGCTGATGACGGTGGAGCGTAAAATGCGTGTCAGTGCGATCATGAAATTCACAAGCTATTAGACGGTAGCAGCGGGTGAAAAGTTTTACGGAATCGTTCCGAGGTTCGGCTCCCAGGCGGGCGAGAATCCGGAAATCAATCGGCGGCTAAGCTGGATGGCGTTCACGACCGCCTTGCCCCGATAGTGATTGTTTGTCACGATATAGACGTGGTCCGCCTCGCTCCCCAAAGCTTCTGCTGTTGCCGCCAACGCGGCAACTTCGGCTTCGCTGTACAGATAGTTATAGCGCTGAGCAACACCGGCGTCAGGGCAGAACCAGTCCGCCTGGTTCCGGCCGTGCAGGCGCAGGTAGGCGCTCGAGGCCGTGACTCGGGCGGTCAGTCCAAGCGAGTCGCCGATGACTGGCTGGTCAATGTTGCAGAACATGACTGCCCGGGAGCGCAGATATTCAAAAAAAGCATCCTGATCCCAGCTTCCATGACGGACCTCCACCGCCAGCGGAAATCCTTCAAAGGCGTCCAGGACTCGACGGAGAAAGATTTTTTCCAGACGCCCGCAGCGAAAAGACCAGGGGAATTGGAGGAGCAATCCGCCCAAGCGGCCTTCGCTGTGCAACGGCGCCATGGCATTGCGGCAGTCAGCTACGACGTCCGGATCCAGCCGCCGTGCATGGGTGATGCCCTGGAACACTTTCGCGGTGAAACGGAATGCCGGGCGGTCACTTACAGCGCGCAGCCAGCGCGCCGTCATCGCCGGTGACGGGATGCGGTAAAAACTGGTGTTGATTTCCACCAAATCGAATTGACGGGCGAGCCAGGGTAACTGCTGCCGGCGCCGGACAATATCCGGCGGGTATACGGTTCCGGCCCAATCGGCATAACTCCAACCGGCCGGACCGATGAAAAAGCGGGCCGCCATGCAACCATTCTAACACGGGGTTCGGGACAAACTTGCAATTGGGAGGGTCGATGATATAATCCGGCCCTCATTTCAGCGGGGGATGCATTCATGGTAGCGAAGACACTGATCAAAATGGGCCGGATGCAGCCGGTCGTGGATTATGCGGCGATCATCTTCGGCTGTTTTTTGGTGGCCTTGGGCCTGGACCTGTTTCTGATTCCGAACCGGATCACCGCTGGAGGCGTCAGCGGGATCTCCACGATTCTTTTTCATTTGTTGGGTGTTCCGGTGGGCTTGTCCATGCTGGGATTTAACAGCTTGTTGTTCCTGATCGCCTTGATGACCCTGGGACGGGAGTTCGGGCTGCGCTCGGCCGTCGCTACCGTGGCGCTGTCGTTCATGGTGGACGGGATCTATTTTGTAGCGCCCTTGCTGGGTACGGCACCTGATCTGGCCGAGCGGGGCATCACTCAAAACGTCCTGCTGGCCACAATCTTCGGCGACATCTTGACCGGTGCGGGGATGGCGCTGGTCTTCCTGAAAAATTCCTCCACCGGCGGAACCGATATCCTGGCTCGCATCCTCAACAAATACACCGAAATTACAATCGGGCGCAGCCTCATGATGATCGATGCCCTGGTCACGGTGGGGGCGGGATTCGTATTCGGAGCGGAGATGGCCATGTTCGCCATCATTGCCATATTTGTCAACTCGAAGACCATCGACTTCCTGATCCAAGGCATGAACCAGGGGAAGAAGTTCCTCATCATCAGCCGGAAGTACCGTGAGATAGCCGATGATATTATCCGGGTGATGGGACGGGGCGCCACCCTGCTCAACGGCGTCGGGGCGTTTTCCGGCGAAGACCGGCCCATCATTCTCGTCGTGATCCGGCCACGCGAGCTACCCCGCCTGAAGAGTATCGTCCGTGATCACGACCCCGATGCGTTCGTGATGGTGAGCGAGGTGTACGAAATTATGGGTGAAGGATTCCGGCGGGCCTCACTCTAAAGTGCTTGGCGGGTCATCCACCCTCCATTACAATAAGCACAAACGGTCCCAAGGAGGGCGCAACATGGACATCCTCACGCTCCAACAGCTTGTCGGCGGCTTTGTCTATATTGGGTTTACGGAAAGTCTGGTGATCGCCGGTTATGAACCACCCGGCCCGACTCGTCTGATCTTCGTCAAACTAACCGGCGTCGATGATCACGGTATCTTTTTCGAGCACGACAAGTTTCCGCTGACCAACAAGCGGACGGGCGAGGTGGAGTTGTCCAAGACCCAGGTGTTCGTCCCGTTCACCAAAATCTCTCATCTGAGCGCGTTCCCGGACATTCCGGATTTCAGCGCCTACGAACCCACCACTGAGCCGGTCACGTTCCTAACTTAATGGAATTTCGAGAAAAAATGCCATTCCGCGCGGCGCCTTCTGCTCGATGCGCAGATTCCCGTGGTGGCTTTTGACTAGGTTGTGCACCGTGGTGAGGCCAAGCGCATGGATGGCATCAAGTTCGCTGGGATGTCCGGGGGATAAAAAAATGTTGTTCAGCTGGTGGGGCAGGCTGATGAACTCCTCACTGGAAAACACAGCTTGCAGGTACGGCTGATCGCCGGGAGGGAGAACTTCGATCCGGATCGTACCGCCGGGTCGAATGGAGTCGGCAATATAGTGCAGCAAGTTGAAAACGATCTTAGCCAGGACGCCGGGACTCATGCTCGGGTTGGGCCAGCGGTCCGGCAGATCCCAGGCGATGTGAATATCCTTGATGCGGAAAAACTCCTGAAAATACCCGGCGGCCCGGTTGAAAATAGTGGCCGCGTCGGCGGCGCTGCTATCTTCGGATTCCTCGGCGGACAGGGCGCGGATACGGTTGACGAACTCCCGGATCCGATTACACGCCCTGACCATTGTCCGAAAGTCCTGCCGGCGCTCCTCATCCATATCGTTCAACTGTGAATATTCCTGCAGCATCCCGCTGACAACAGTCAGCGGATTGTTGATTTCGTGGGCGAATCCGCCCGCCAGATGCAGCAGATACTGGCGGTTGGCATCTTGATAACGTTGCTCGTCACGCTGTTTCCATTGCGTGATGTCCTGCTGCACCACCAGATATCCGGCGTTCTCCCCCGATTGATCCCGGCGGGCCGAGATTGTCACATGAAAGACGGCTTCCCGATCGTCGGCATGCTCGTGATACTGCTGGCAGGCGCCTGGGCCCCCGGACACCGGCGGGCAACTGAGGACGCAATGACCATCCCTGGAACGGAGCATCCGGTAACAGTAGATGCCTTCCGCGTGGGGAACGTGCTGGAGGGGACACTCGTCCTCGGAATTCTTCCAAATCACACGAAAGTTTTTATCCAGTATAAATATGGAAATACCTGCCGACCGGTGCAGAAGGCCGCAGAGCAAGTCAGTGCTCATGGGAAACGCTGCTTGTGACATACGAGGACCGGAGGCCATTGTATGCGGATTGTAAAAAGTTTACAACGAATTTTTAATCGAGGGATTGTTGGGCAGGGAACCCGTCCGTCACACGGAACGGCCGGAAGCTGAATCTGCGGGCATCGCCTGAGAGGGGATCAGATATCGCTGAAAAAGTACCCGATCTTGATCCCCAAGGCCGAAGCGATTTTATACAGAGTGGATACGGATGCCGAGGTCTTGGCCAGCTCAATCTGGGAGATCAGGCTGACGGACAATCCGGTACGATTCGCCAACTTCTTAAGCGTCAGGTTCTTCTTTTTGCGCAGTGTCCTGATTTTATTGCCGATTTCCTGGTTCAGTCGCGCTTCCGGGGTGATAATCAAACCGCGTTCTTCAATGGCCTTGCGAATCACCGCGCGAAAATCATCGATGTTGAACGGCTTTTTGATATAGTCAAACACCTGCTGTTTCATGGTGTCGACAGCGGAATCCACCGTGGGGTAACCGGTATAAATGATGATGCAAATGTCTGAGTCAATGGCGCGAATGCGGCGTAGCAGTTCTTCGCCGGACATGCCGGGCATCTTCAGATCGAGAATGATGATCTGATACGGTTTGTTTTTCAGTTCGTCCAAAACCTGAGTGGGATTGGCGACTGCGGTGACGTCATAGCCGTCTTTGGAAAGAAATTTTTGGAGATACTCACAAACATCCGGGTCGTCATCCACAATCAAAATACGCACTTTCTTCAACATAAGACATCCTCGAAAGTTGAATAGCGTTTGCGGGATTATGATCTTGCAGTATTTTAATTTCTTTTAAGGTATATGGCAAATGCTTTTTTATATATGCTTCAATTCCGGTGTCCAAAACACATAACTGAATCAGAACAAGTTCAACAGTCGGAAGTCGCAGTTGGTTCACTCAGATGGAGCGGTCCGGACAACTCTGCTATGATAAGTGACCTCGACCCCAGGCTGGGAGGCGTCTGCACAGGTGGAGACTCTTAGAATATTTGCAGCCAGCGATATCCACGAGCGATTGGATCACCTAGGCCCGCTGAGCAAAACCATCGAGGCCGCACATTGGGTGCTCTTGCTGGGAGACCTGACGCAGTTCGGTCATGCCGCCCAGGCGGCGCGCGTGTTGGATGCGTTTCGGCGGATCAATCCGCAAGTTCTCGCCGTCCCTGGAAACGTGGACCATCCGGACGTGCTGGATCTGCTGGTGAGCGAGGGAGTCTCTCTGCACGGGAGCCACCGGATACTTGAGGATCAGGTGGGCGTCGCAGGCGTGGGCGCGTCGACGCCCACACCCTTCGGGACTCCAATGGAGCTTAGTGAAGAGGAAATTTACCGCCGATTGGAAGTTCCGCTCCGGGCCATCGGCTCATGCGATGTCCGGCTGGTGATCAGCCACACACCGCCGCGGGACACTCGCGTCGACCGCATCCGGTCGGGACTGCATGCCGGCAGCCGCTCGGTCCGCCGACTGATCGAGGAGCACAGCCCAGACCTGTTGCTGAGCGGTCATATCCATGAGGCAGTGGGCGAAGACACGGTGGGACGCACCCGGATCCTGAATCCAGGTCCATTCGGACGGGGTGGTTTCGTGTGGGTGGAGGTATCGGCGGACGGCGTGTCCGCCGCGTGCCGTTGCGTCTCCGCCCGTTGACAAGTCACAGGACCGCCGGCGTGAATTTGACTCGCGGGCGGCCTGCGAGGATCAGTGAATCAGGCCGTGGCCGTTGGCTCGCCGTTCCGTGCGCAGCCGGGCGGAAGACGCATGAGCCGGTAGTCTTTCGGCTTGGGCGAGACCTTCCGCCAGATGCACCAGCGCCGGCAGGCCGTCGGTGCGGACGCGCTGGCGAGTCAGTATCCGCAGGAAGGTTCCGACCCAAACCCCGCCGGTGAATCGCGCGGCGCCGCTGGTGGGCAGGATGTGATTGGTGCCCGAACCGTAATCGCCGAACACTTCGGCTGAAAGGGAGCCGATGAACAGACTGCCGTAATTGGTCAACTGGTCAGCTAGTGCCTCAGCTTCGGGTCCAGCGAGTTCCAAATGCTCCGGTGCCATCCGGTCAGCCAACTCCACCGCTTCCGTCCAGTCGGAAACCCGCACCAGCATGCCGTTGGACACACTGACCCGTGAGGGCGATGCGGCAGGCAGCGTCTCAAGCTGGACGACCAGCTCCTGCTGCACGCGCTCCAATAGGTTTCCATCCGGACTGGCCAGGACGGGCAGTGCGTCCGGATCATGCTCCGCCTGGGCCAGAAGGTCGGCCGCTAGGAGCACGGGGTCTGCAGTGCGATCGGCCAGGATGAGCAGCTCCGACGGTCCGGCTGGGAATTCAATGCCCACCTGGCCGTAGAGCGCCTGTTTGGCGGCCGTAACGAACCGGTTTCCGGGTCCGACAATCAGATCCACCCGAGGCAGGCCGGCCAAACCCCAGGCGGCGGCGGCCACACCCTGCACGCCGCCGATGTTGAACACCCGATCGGCGCCGGCGATCGCCGCGGCCGCCAGCGTCACAGGATGAATGCGCGGACTGAGCACGACAATCTCCTTCACTCCGGCTTCACGCGCCGGGATCACGCCCATGAGCACGGATGAGGGCAATGGATATCTCCCCCCCGGCGCGTAACACGCCACGCGCGTCACGGGCATCACTCGGTGGCCAAGGACCACACCGTCCAGTTCAAGCGAAAGGTCCGTGAACAGCTCTCGCTGGCATGCGGCGACGGTCCGAATCCTTCGGGCTGCGTCTTCCAACAGGGCGCGGGTTTCCCGGTCCAAGCCGTCGAGCGCGGCCTGCAACGATTTTCGTGACACTTCAAAGTCGTCACCGGGGTGGCCGTCGAGGCGGCGGGCCCAGCGGCGCACCGCATCATCGCCGACACTCCGAATATCATCCAGGATCTGCGCCACCTCCGGCGGCGGGACCGGCAGGCGGGGCTGCCGGGCCCACTCCAAAGCTTCGTATATGTCTACCATTCTTATCATGCGATTACCTCCTGCGTCGTTCCAGTTCGCTCATTACCTGGTCGAAGCTGATGCCCGAGGCCATCATCTGAACCATTAAAAAATAGAGCACATCAGCGCACTCCCAAATCAAGTCGTCCATCCGGCCGGTGGCCTCGATCACCTCATCCATTTCTTCGCGCAATTTGGCCGTCAGCAGATCCCGATCTCGCAGCAAACGGCAAGTGTAGCTGTTGTCGGACGGGCATCGGGCGCGCTGGCGCAACACCGCTTCCAGGTCTGCCGGCGCGAACCCCAGCAGACCAAAGCAACTGGCGGATCCGGTATGGCAGGCCGGACCCTCTTGCTCCACCGTGAACAGCACGGTGTCTCGATCACAATCAGGCACCACCCGGACCAGCCGCTGGATGTGACCGCTGGTTTCACCCTTTGTCCACAATTTTTGGCGACGCCGCGAAAAATACACGCCGCGCCCGGTACGAAATGCCTCACGCAGGCTCTCCGGAGTCTGCCAGGCGACCATGCGCACCCGGCCGGCGTCGTCTTGGACCACGCACGGCAGACGTCCGCCTTCTTTGCTGAAATCCAGACAGGCAAGGAACGCCTCGGTGGGGTCCAGCCGGCCGGTGTAAAGGGCCATGCCCACCTGGGCGTCGACACCCATCCGATCAAGTACCGCCACCTCGGCGGCTGCCGTCACGCCGCCGGCGTAAGTCACGGGTTGACCGACAGTTTCACGCAACTCCCGGATCTCATCCATGGCGAAGCCTTCCATCCGACCTTCATGGTGAATTCCCGTCACCAGGAAACCGCCGCAGAAAGGGGCCAACCGGCGGATGCGTGCGGCGGGTGACTCGCCGGTATCCTGACGCCAACCGTGACTCATCACGTGGCCGCGGTCATGGTCTACGGCCACCAGGACGCGGTCGCGAGGCAACCGGGTCAGGAGCGCTTCATCCGCAGCCGTACCGATGATCAGCCGGGCCGCTCCGGCACGGAGCAACTCGGCGGCGCGCCGCTCGTCCCGAATGCCGCCGCCGACACGGCAGCGGGCGATGCAGCACAGCCGCCGTACCAGCGCGCTGTTGTCGCCGCGGCCCAGCGACGCATCCAGGTCGATCACGGCGATCTCGCCGTACATGCCGAATCGGCGGGCCAGCTCCTCGACATCGTCCCGTTCCAACACCTTCTCTCTTCCCCCGACGAGTTGAACAGCCCGGCCGCCCATTAAGTCGATGCTCGGAATCAGCATGGGCGTACCTCCACGCCGCAGCGGCTCAATTCGGCCTTCAGGGAACGGACTGTGTACCGGCCGTAATGGAATACTGACGCGGCCAGGAGCGCATCCGCGCCGGCGGACAACGCATCGACCATGTGTGTGGCGGTACCCATGCCGCCCGAGGCGATGACGGGCACCCGACAAACGGAGCCAGCCAGCCGAAGCCCCGCCAGGTCATACCCTTCCTGCCGACCGTCTGTGTTGATGACGGTAAGCAGTATTTCGCCGACGCCCAATGCCTGGCCCCGGCGCAGCCAGTCGGACAGTTCAAGCCCGGTGACTGTCCGGCCGGCATCCACCACCACCCAGTATCCGGTCTCCGTCCGCAGGGCGTCCACGGCCAGAACCACACATTGACGACCGAAACGGTCCGCCAATTCCGACAGGAGCTGCGGCCGTCGCAC
The DNA here is from genome assembly GCA_012517875.1 of Acidobacteriota bacterium. NCBI lineage: Bacteria > Pseudomonadati > Acidobacteriota > Acidobacteriota bacterium. Next base: position 87,981 of record JAAYUB010000026.1, read on the forward strand.
AGCCGCCGTGTTAACCGCCACTTTGTCGCAGCCGGAGCGCAGCAGTCGCCAGGCATCATCCACACAGCAAATACCCCCGCCCACCGTGAGGGGCACGAACACCGTCCGGGCTGTCCGCTCCACCAAATCCCGCATGGTTTTCCTGCCCTCGAGGCCGGCGGTGATATCAAGAAACACCAACTCGTCGGCACCGTCGGCGTAATATCGCTGGGCCAGCTCCACGGGATCGCCGCCGTCTCGGAGACCCTGAAACTGGATGCCTTTCACCACCCGGCCGTCCATGACATCCAGGCAGGGGATGATCCGTCTCATCACCATGACAACACCTCCTTCAGGAAAGCCAGTCCTCGCGGTCCGCTTTTTTCCGGATGAAACTGGCAGCCGGTCAGCGGGCCGGATTGTCCGGCGGCCAAAAACTCGACGCCGTAGCGCGCCAGACCCCGCCAATTCCAGTGTGCGGGACCGGCGGCGGTGGGAATGAAATAGGAATGCACAAAATAGGCCACCGGTATTTCCGGCCCGGCTGTCATGTGCACAGGGCTCCACCCCATGTGGGGGACTTTCAGAAAGCGGGAGTCGAAGGACAGACACCGCCCCGGCCATACGCCCAGACCGGCGGCACCCGGGGCTTCGTCGGATGCCTCGAACAGGAGTTGCAGGCCCAAACATATCCCCAGCAACGGGCGGTTGGAGCTGACCCAGGCTCGCAAGGCGGTGGCCAGACCGCTTGACCGCAACATGGCTGCTGCGGCGCCGAAGTGTCCCACTCCCGGCAGCACCAGCCGGGAACATCGCCGAAGCTCGTCGGGTCGCGATACCCGCCGCGACGGCCGGCCCAGTGCAGCCAGCGCGTTCTCCAGACTCCGCAGGTTTCCGGCGCCGAAATCCACGATGCCGATCATCGGAGGCCTCCCTTGGTGCTTCGGGCCAAACCGACCCAGGGTTGCCGTGCTTCCTCAAGAGCCAAGCCGGTGGCTTTGAAGAGCGCCTCGACCATGTGGTGGACGTTTTGACCACTGACCTGCAGGTGCAACGTGAAGCGGGCGGTGTGGGCCAACGATCGGAAGAAATGCAGGATGTTCTCCACCGCCAGCCCCCCGACCGCTTCACGCCGGAAGCGCCCGCGAAACCAGAATCCGGGGCGGCCACCGATGTCCAGGGCAGCCAGCGCCAGGGCGTCATCCATGGGCAGCCAGTACTGCCCGAAACGTTGGCACCCGGTTCGGTCGCCGAACCAAGTGTTCAAGGCGTCACCAATGGCCAGGGCGGTGTCTTCCACCACATGATGGTCGTCGGCCGGCACCAGATCGCGCGCGTCCAGCTCGAGGCCAAGTCCGGCGTAGAACACCAGTTGATCCAGAAAATGGGAGAACACCGGGATCGGGGTGACGATCCGGCGGACCGTAGGCTCCCCGGTCAGGAATCCGGAGATCGATGTTTCCCGGGTCTGGCGATTGATGAGAATGCGGTCTGATTTCATGACAACCTCCAGGCAGCGGGAATGGGTTCCGGACGACGTTGAGTCAGCCACGGGGTGAACGCGGACAGAAAGACCGCGGTGTCTTCTGGTCCGGTAACACTGACCCGGATGAATCCCGACAGGTCGTCGCCCAGCAATCGGACGAGGATGCCCTGCTCGGCCAGAGCGGACGCTGCTGAACCGGCGGCGTCGCCCAGATAGAACACGCAGAAGTGGGTGACTGACGACCAGACCGGAACGCCCAGCCGTGCCAGCTCCCGCTGCAGTGTGGCCCGGGCAGTGGTGGCCGCGGCGAGCCGTTCCCGAAAATCTGTGTCGCCCGCCAGGAAAGCGGAACCGACCCAGGCCGCTGTGGCGGTCAGGTTGTAGGGTGAGCGGAGGGTATCCAGTGACGAGATCACCGCAGGGTGGCCGACGACGAAACCGCAGCGCAACCCTGGCAGGCCGCGTGCCTTGCTCAGCGTGCGCAAGATGATCAGATTGGAGAAGCGTTCAATCCAGGGAATGAAATTCTGGCCGCAGAATTCGGCATAGGTCTCATCTAGGAGGATCGGGCGCTCCGGTGCCAGTTGGAGCAAACGGGCCAGATCGCCGGGGCGGATGGGGCGGGCGGTGGGATTGTTCGGTGACGCCAGCACGACCAGCGCCGCCCCTCCGGCCGCCTCCAGTACCGCATTCAGGTCCAATTCGAAATCGGGGGCGAGCGTCACGGCGGTGACCGCGGCGCCGGCTAGTTGTGCGTAAAATGTGTACATGCTGAACGTGGGGCGCACTGTGACCATCCGGTCGCCGGGGCCGGCGAACGCCCCGATCACCAGCCGGAGACCTTCATCGGCGCCGCAGACCGGCATGATACCGCCCGCGGGAGCGCCGTAATGAACAGCGGCCAGCCGCCGCAGTTCGGTGTACTCGGGGTAGTAAGACAGCCGGGATGCCGCCTCAACCAACAACTCGCGCAACAGGCCGGGCGCGGGCGGGGGCCCTTCGTTGGCGTCGAGGCGGCGATACCGGTCGCGTCCGGTGGGAGTCGCATAGGGTGTGATGCCGCGCAGGGCCGGCCGGACAAGGGGGAGCACCTGGCCGACCATCACAGCACCACCTTGGAGAATGGGTACTCGAGAATATCGGTGGCCCCGGCTGCCTTCAGCTCCGGAATCAGCCGGACGACCTGAACCTTGGGCACCGCCGCCTTGACGGCAAAGCCGGTCCCATCTGACAGGCTGGACATGGTGGGCTTGCGCATGCAGGGGAGCACAGCCAAAACCGCGGGTAAACGGTCTCCGGCCACGTTCATTTCCAGCATGACCCGGCTTCGAGCGTCTAGGACGGCTTGTACCAGCATGGCCAGCTCCGCGATGGTTCGCCCCTTGGGGCCGTCCATGGCGATCGGGTTGGCGATGAGCCGGGTGGACGAACGCAGCAGGGTGTCGACAACGGTTAAGCCGTTCTCGCGCAGCGTCCGGCCGGAGGCGGTGTTATCCACGATCAGGTCGGCGTCTTCGGGCGGAAACACTTCGGTGGCGCCATAGCTGCGGACAAAGAGATAATCCGCGCCGCGGCCATCCAGGTAGCGTCGGGTGATGGATTCATACTCCGAGGCCACCAGCAGCCGGCGGCGGAAAAACGCCGGATCCTTGGCCATCTCCTGTGGCGCCGCAGCCACCAGGCAAACCGGATCGAGCGCGGTGTCCAGCAATTCCTGGACAGCCGCATCCAGCTCCACAACCCAGTCATAGCCGGCAAAAGCAACGTCGTGGGAACCGAGTTCCACCATGCGCACGATATTTTGGGGTTTCAGAATCTTCAGTTCAAACCGGTTATCGATACAGACCGGGCGGTAGTTGCGGCCGTTGCCCTGCACGGCCAGGCCGGCATCCCCCAGTAGGTGTTCCACCGCTGCGTACATATGCCCCTTGGGCAGCGCCAGTTGAATTCGGTCATCGTTGATCATGATAGCTCCTGAAATAAAAACCCGGGCACGGGAGCCCGGGTGAGGGAAACGTTGGACGATGTGCTGCATGCACCTTCACCCGGAAGGGAGGTGGAAATGGTGATGGTGATGGGCATGAAACGGTGCAATGAACAGTCCAAGACCAGACGCCAGGCGGCGGAATGCTGATCGTTGAGTGCTGATCGATTTTGTCTTGCTTAGTTTCATGTATTCATCCACCGACAAAGTGAACATTTTCTGCAAAGCGGCACAACAAACTAAAAACCCCCGGCCTTGGCCGGGGGTTGGTGTGATCTGTGCTGTGAAAGTAGATGATTAAACAGCGTGCGCACCAGTGCCCGGCCCGATAATCGGGTGATGGTGGTGATGAAGCCGGGAAAGCGTTGCTGTAACCATTTGTTGCCTCGCCGCACAAGATATACAGCCGCTGAGGCTGTGTCAAGCACATTTTGTCGGATCAGGTGCTGGCGGTACACGGCGCGGGCCGCGGACCGGATCGGAGGCGCAGCAACCGCAGAGCGCAAATCCGATGTTCCGAACTGAATTTGAGAATCGGCACGGGACACCGCGCATCTCAGAAAGCGTTTTCATGCTTACCGAGAACAACGACAGCCCGGAGTCGAGGATGGCAAAAGGTGATTTGTGTGTCGGAAGCCGCCCGCAGATTCGCCGGTGTGCGCTGGCGATCACACTGGTGCTGACCATGATCGCCGGGGTGGCCGGACAGGGACAGCCAAGAGGCGGGCCGTCGGTCCGGACGGCGGACCAGTGGTCGATGTTCGCCGAAGGAGCATTTCTGCATCAGTTCAACAGTGGGATCGATTCCGGCGGCTCGTTCGGCACCGGCCGGATGCTGTTTGAAGGAGGATTGACCTATGCGCCGGATTTCAGGCGGAGTGTCTCCATTGCGGTCGGATACGATCGGACCACCTACAATTTTGAGGGACAGCCCGGCATTGCGGCGGAGGCACTTTGGGGGACGATCCACACCATTAGCATCGGGGCCTTCATCCGCTACGGCATCAACCGGGAGTGGACGCTCTTCATGATTCCCACACTCCGCACGACGGCCGAGAGCGGCGCCGATTTCGGCGACGCAATCACCGGCGGGAGCCTGGCCGGTTTTTCCTATCGCTTCGGTGACCGTCTGACCCTGGGACCCGGCATCGGCGTCATCACCCAGCTGGAAGACGATCCGAGTGTCTTCCCGGTGCTGTTCGTCAACTGGCGGATCACCGAGCACCTGAGCATGGAAACCGGGGGCGGCCTCGGCGCCACCCGGGGACCCGGCCTGGTTTTGAACTGGGACTCCACGGGCAAATGGCGGTTGTTTGTGGGCGGCCGTTATGAAAAATCTGACTTCAGACTCCGCAGTGACGGCGTCGAGCTGGCCGGAATCGGAAGCAACCGGGAGTTCCCGCTGTACAGCGGAGTTGTTTGGCGGATTCGTCCTGACCTTCAGGTCAATCTGATCGGGGGCGTGGAACTGGGCGGACGAATGGCTCGTGCGTATTCCAGCGGGGACGTCGGTGAGGAGAGCAACTATCAAGCGGCTGGATTTGTGGGTGTCGGTTTCCGTTTCCGTTATTAATACGGATCTTGGTGTCATTCGGGAGCCATCACGGGGAAGGTCGTTGTTGCGGATTGTTTGTTTTAGGGTGATGTGTTGTCACAATTCACCGCGAGATCGCCCTCATCTTAGACCAGGTGCCAGAATATAACAGGTTGGCGGCCCGGCAAATCGCATTGTACTGGCAAGTGCTGCGACAGCCCATCGCCGATCTCTCAAGCCGATGAACCTGGCTCGAGCTCTTGCGCGACAATAGATAGGACCTCCGGTAAATTGCGGCGGCCCAAACCCACCCGGAAATACCCGCCCGGCCAGTCGAATAGCCGGCCGGGGACGGCCAGCACGCTCCGACGACGGAGCAGGCGTTCGCAGAATTCATCCACTTGCAACGGCGGCCGCAGGCGGGGGAACGCCGTGGAGCCGCCGTCTGGTTCCAGCCAGTCCACCCGAGAGGCCTGCTCCTGACAGAAAGTCCGGCAGGCTTCGAGATTCACGCCGATGATGCGCCGGTTCGCTGCAATGATCTCGTTTTTGCGGCGCAGGGCCATAATCGCCAGGACCTCCGCCGGCGCCGCGCTGCAGATGGTGGTGTAGTCCTTGAATGCGGCGCAGCGGTCCAGCAATCGGCGGTCACGGGTAGCCAGCCAACCGACGCGCAGACCCGGCAGGCCGAACGCTTTGGAGAGCCCGCCCAGGGCAACCACCCGCTCGTGGGCGCCAAGCAGGGAATTCGATCGGCACTCCGGGCGGTGCTCCAGGAACCGGTACATCTCGTCGGAAAATACGTAGAGGCCCCGTGATCCGGTCAGCTCCACCAGGCGGGCGATCACATCGGCGCTCGGAGTGTAACCCGTGGGATTGTGAGGAAAATTGACGATCACCAGTCGGGTTTGGGGCGTCAACGCCGCCACCAGATCGTCCGGGTCCAAGGTCCAACGGTTCCCCTCGGTACGGACCGCCCACCGGTCCACGGCACAGCCCAGCATCGTTGGCAGCTCGGCCAGCGATTGATAACACGGGGCCGTCACCACCACCCGGTCTCCGGGCTGGAGCAGGACATGCATCGCAATGAAAATGCCTTCCTCCGGCGCGCACACCAGAATGTCGTCGGAACTCGCCCCCGGGTACAACCGGGCGATCTCCGCGCGAAGGATGGGGTGGCCGGCTGTCTGGGTGTAACCGAGTTGCAACTGCCGCCATTGCTCTAGGCTGTCCGCATCCGCAAGCGCCAGCAGCTCCTCCAGCGACATGCTCTCGCAGTCTGACGGGCTGAGCAAACAGCGCGCTGTAAATTCGTGAGCGGCGAAAAACCGCTCCAGTTGAAAATCACGGATGCCCATTGCGGCAACCTCATGGAACAAGGGATGACCGTCAGCACGGACATGGGCCAAACCCGGCAGCGGGGGCATAGCCTGATCCCGGATTCCACGATGATACCTCCGTCGCCGGTTGGGCGCAATCCGCCCGCCGCCCACGCCGCGTTAAGAGTGGAATCACCAGTATCACCGAGTGAATCACAGCCTGTCGGATGTCAAACTGTCGGAAGGTGCACCCGGTTGAATCGCACTGTCTGGAGGACAACAAGAAACCGCTCGCCAGCTGTCTCTGTGGCGGCGTTCTGATTCTGCTGGCACTAGGCTGGCCTGCCTGGGCCCAGGAGCCGGCCGCGGCCAAGGACGATCCGATGCAGGCCATGATGGCCGCCTACGCCCGCTACGGAGAGATTGGTAAAGAGCATCGGCTGCTCCGTCAGCGGGCCGGCACCCGGGACGTCACCGTTCGAATGGGGGCGGCTCCCGGCTCCCCAGCGGAGGAATTGAAGAGGACCAGTGACTGCCGCCAGATTGTGGGTGGCCGCTTGATCCTAGAGAAATTTGAAAGCATGCTCATGGGCCAGCCGTTCAGCGGACTCGAGTTGATCGGTTTCGATAACATCAAGAAGAAGTATATCGTCATCTGAAGTGACAGGATGAGCACGGGCATCATGACCTCCGAGGGTGCACCGGCTGCGGATGGGAAGTTCATCGAGTATGTCGGCGATCTTTCGGTCCCGATTGTCAACAAGTACCGCCAGCAACGGGCGGTCGAACACGAGGAAGACGCGGATCACCGCCGGAAGAAAGCCTTCGATGTTGGTCCCGATGGCAAGCCGTTCCGGTCGATGGGATGGTGTTTATCCGGCGAAAGTGAGACGAGCTGACGACCATGGGTTGATTAGGTTATGTCCGTCGGGCCGGATGCTTCTAATTGCCTCCTACCTGTGGTAGATTGGGGCGCATGAAATCCATCGGCAAATACGAGGTAGTGGGCACGATCGGGGCCGGTGCCATGGGCACGGTCTACAAGGGTTACGACCGCCGGCTGGCCCGTTTTGTCGCCATCAAGGCGCTCTTTCCCCAATACATCGACGACGCGGAGAAGGCAGCCCGTTTTCTGAAGGAAGCCCGGGCGCTGGCCCAAATCCCGCATCCCAACATCGTCCAGGTTCACGATCTCTATGAGGAAAACGGGATACCTTACATCGTCATGGAGTATCTGGACGGCCGGAACCTGAAGCAGCTCCGGGATGACGGGGTGCGATTCTCCCTGGCCCAAACGCTGAACATCCTGTCCCAGGTGGCGCACGGGCTGGATTATGCCCACCAGAACAGTGTGATCCACCGGGATGTCAAGCCGGCCAATCTGATTATCACCCGGAGCGGCGCGGTGAAGATCGTCGACTTCGGCATCGCCCGACTGGCCGAATCCACCATCCACACCCGCGAAGGTATTACCGTAGGCACGTTGGCTTACATGAGCCCCGAACAGGCGCGGGGCGAACCGGTAGATGCCCGGGCAGACCAATATTCCCTCGGGGTCATTGCCTACGAGCTGCTGCAAGGCGATAATCCCTTCCAGGCTGAAAACGCCACCGGCGTACTGTACAGAATCCTCACCCATAATCCACCGCTGCTGGGCAGCACGCTGCCCGGATGTCCGCAGGTGCTGAGTGAGGCCGTGGCGCGCATGCTCAACAAGGAGCGCGGCAACCGTTTGGTCAATCTTTCGGATTTCGCCGCATTATGCGAAGAGATCCGACAGCAGGAGGGTCTGACCGACGGCGGTCTGGAGACGCTTTTCGATTCCATCACCCCCGCTGAGGATGCCGAGTCCACGCGGCTCGCGCAACCGGATGACACCACGAGGCGCCACGCCGCCGGCGACACCTTCACCCTGGACGAGGAGACCACGGGCCGGGTGCGCGCCGCCGGCTATGGGCCGCAGGCGCGGGCTGCTTGGTGGCAGGTGTTGACACGGCGGCCGCTCTATGCGGCACTGGGGCTGGTGATGCTGGTGCTGGTTGCCCTGACCGTGTATCCCGGTTGGGCCGCCATCGGATCCAGGCTGGGTCTGGCGCCGGCAGCGCCCCGGCATGTGGCCCCGCCGGGCGTCTACGGCGGCATCGAGGTGGGCGCATCCGGGATTCGGGCGGTCATCGCTCGGTTCAGCGAAGACGAGGCGGGCTTGGGTGACTATCAGGAATTGGATCGCCGCCATATCACCTCGTCGATGATTACCTACAGTACAGACGCCGTGACTGAATCCGTTCGGGACATCGCGGAGCTCTATCGCTGGGTCAGGGACGGACACCATTTGCCGGGGGACCGGATTGTCGTCGCCGTCAGCAGCGGAGTGGTGAACGCCGCGGAACTCAAGGGGCCCTGGGCCGTGGCCCGTCTCGAGACGCTCAGGCGGGAGGTCCTGCAGACCACCGGTTGTTCCATGCAACTCATCACCGCCGAACAGGAAGCCGAGCTTGGCGCACTGGGTATTCTCCCGCCGCGGGCGATTTACACCGCCCTAGCCCTGGATCTGGGCAGTGGGAACACGAAAGGCGGATATCTGGAGAAGAGCGTGGGTGGTGACCGATTCGTGCCCATGGACATTCCGGTGGGTTCCAAGTCACTGTCGCTGGAAATCGACCGGGAATGCGGTTCCGTGGATCACGCCCCGGCCTGCATCGATCGCACCATCCGACTGCACATTCTGCCGATCCTCGAGGAAAAGATCGAGCGCAAGCCCGGTTTGCTCAACCGACGGCAAGTCTATCTCAGCGGCGGAATCGTGTGGGCGCTGGTGACGTTAACCTATCCCGAGCGACGGGATCCCACCGTGATGTTCACCGCCGAGGATATCCGCGGTTTTTACAACCGAATCGTCAAGGATCCTGCCGCAGTGGTCGGCCCGGATCTTTCCAAGATCCAAGACGAGGCGGTGCAGCAGGAAGCCCTGCAGGAAATTCTCAACATCCGCGACATCTTTCATGTCAAACAACTCGTCGCCGGAGGCGCCCTGATGGTCCTGTTGGCCGACCGGCTCGAATTCGACCGGAAGCAGCTCTACTTCATCCGGTACGCCAACCAAGGCTGGTTCAAGGGATACCTGACTCGGTACGCCTCGCGGCAGCATGCGCGGGCTGCGTCCCGCTGACGGCAATCCGCCTTTGAGTAGGCCGCGTGATTACAACCGCCGGTCACTGGTTCAAGATCCAGCACCTGCATCCGCATTTGATGTGGATCACCGAACCGTTCTACTGGCAGTGGAATCGGGCGAACATATGGCTCATCCGCGGCCGGGATCGAGACGTGCTTCTGGATGCGGGCACGGGTGTCGCCGATTTGCGGGCGGCGCTGGCGGATCAGCTGGGCAAGCCGCTGTTGGCCGTGGCCTCCCATATTCATTTTGATCATGCCGGGGGCTTGGCGGTGTTTGACAACGTGGCGGTTCACGCGGCGGAAGCGGCGGCGCTGGCATGCGCCGATCCGACGCTGACCCTGAGCGATCCGGCCATGGGTTGGATTCTGGACGATCATTTCACCCGTCTGCCGGTGCCGGGATTCCGGGCTGCCGATTACCGCTTTCGGGCCGTGCCCCCCGTCCGCCTGTTAGCAGACGGGGATTATGTGGAATTGGGTGACCGGACACTGGAAGTGATCCACCTGCCAGGACACTCACCAGGAAGCATCGCCCTGTATGAACCCGTCAGCCAGGAACTCTATGCCGGTGATGTCGTGTACGACGGTGCACTCTTGGACACGCTGCCCGGTAGCGACCGCGAGGCATACGCCGCTTCCGCCCACCGCCTGTTGCACCTGCCCGTCCGAATCGTCTATCCCGGCCATCACAAGCCGTTCGATGGCGACTACCTGCGCGAGCTCCTCGCCGGCTATCTTTCCCGCCGCGTTCAATGACAGACCGCGATCGGCGAACCCGGCGCGTCGACCCGCCGCGGCGCCTGGCGTACCACCACAGACGTCAATTCAGCGGCCAGAGAATCCAGCAAGTCGAAGCACCGGCGCCGTGCCGGAAAGTCGAAGATTCGATGCGATCGGTTCAGAGATCGTCACCGGTGGACGTGGCCGGCGATTGGCCCCGGAAAAACTGCTCCAGGCGGACAGCCAGCTCTTCCTGCTGGCGCCAATGCCCACAAAGCCGTCCAGTGCCGGCCAGCTCGAGGGCCAGCTGGCGAGTTTCTAAATCCACCCGTCCCGGCTTGGCGCGATTGAGCGGCGTACCCGGCAGAGGTAAAAATGTGTGGCCGTGGACGATCGCACCCAGATCCGAAACACAGCGCATCAGCGAGCGGGTCAACCTCCGATCATCTTCCCGCTCACCGGGCAGAGCGAAGATAAAATCAACGTACACGCGGAAGCCGACCGCACGCAGGATCTCCACGGCCCGAACTACCTGGGCCACATTGTGACCGCGGCGCAGGCGCTCCAGCATGCGGTCGCTGCCGGATTGGGCGCCGATCACGACATTATCGTTGCCAGCCAGCCGGCGGACCATTACAGCAAGCTCGGGTGTGACGGAATCGGGTCGGACCTCGGAGGGAAAAGAACCGAAGTAGATGCGGCCTTTGTCAAAAATGCCACCCAGCGCCTTCAACAGAGCTTCGATACCCGCCGGATTGGGGGTGTGTCCGTCGGCTGAACCCCAAGCGAACGCATTGGTCGATACAAAACGCAGGTCGGTTAGACCGTGGCGGCGCATGACCTCGGCATGATGGACTATTTTATCGAGACTGCGGTGACGCATCCGCCGGCCGAGCAGCGCAGGCGTCTGACAGTATCCGCAGTGACAAGGACAACCGCGGCTGATTTCAATGGGCGCGAACAAGCCGTGACGGGCGGCAAACGGGGGATAATGATCCAGGTTGACGGGGCGCGGGCGGCGGTTCTGACGGTACTCGCCATTGTCCACCCAGGCTAGCCCCGGAGTACCCCGCAGTTCGCCGCCGGCGGCGTGCGCCGCCAGAAAGTGCGGCAAACCGGCCTCCGCCTCGCCGCGCAGCACGTAGTCGAAGCCCAGCCGCAACGTCCCGGCCGGATCGCCTGAAGGGTGTGCGCCGCCGGCGAGTCCGAGCAACGGCCAGCGGTTCGCCGCCGCCTGTTGACGAATGTCTCGGAAGGCCGGCGCTACCGATAGGACATCGGGTGTGTGGAATGACCAGGCCAGAACCACCCGGCGATGAATGGCGGCCGCTTGGCTCAGGCGTTCGATCACCTGACGCGGCCGGGCGAACCAGACCGTCAATCCGAGGCGATCTTCGACCGACTCCAGTGCGCCGGCCAGAGCAGCTACGCTGTGCTTGTTGTTCCGTTGCTGCAGAAACACCACCGCAAGTGGCTTCATGAGGCGGCTCCAGCCGCGCGGGGGAAATCGATACCCAGTCGAGGATGAAAATAGATGCGAAATGGGAGATAAACAGACGGCGCAGACAGCTGAGTATTTGCCAACCAACGATCAGCCTGGGAAAAGTCCCCATTCGTCAGCACCAGCAGGGCCATCGTATTGAAGCCCCACTCATCAAACGGACTCTTTCCCTGATTAGCCGCGACGATGGCCCAGATGTCGTGGGTAGCGCTCTTGAGCATGCAGAATATCGCGTTGACCGCATCCGGATCGTCGAGATGTCGATGCAGATATGGCACCAGATTCAAGGTGTATGTGTTTGCGGGAATCGCATCGATGGCGGTCTGGCGGGGAAACTGTTTCAAGGCTGCCTGCCGGGAAGGTTCAGGCAAGCAATGCCGAATCATCTCGCGGTGGTTGAAATCTTCCGCTGACGCGGGACTGTTCCTGAAGACGACAGAGAGAGAAAAATCTGGCCGGATGTCGGTGTCGCGGGAGGCCAGCCGTTTGGATCGGTCGTCGGTGAATGGGGGCGCCGCGCCGATCCAATCGCGCAGGCGGGTGCCGTCGGTGATGAAAGCGGCCCCCAATTGAGCGGGACCGTACAAGAGGAGAGCATCGAGTTTGGCTTTCATGACCGGATCCGCCCACAGTCTGTCGATGGCTTTTGTGGGGGTTGTGCGAAGCGGCGGTTTGATTCCGACCAGCATCCAGTCGAGACCGGCGCCGGTCCACAACGAGGCTTCGGGGAAGGCGTCCAAAAAGCCGGCCGAAATGGCCCGAGCTTTCAGAGCGGCGGCATTCCCGACGCCAAGGCCGTCCACGAAACCGGCCAGCACCAAGGCGGAGGCCCAGACACTGTTGCCGAAGGCCAGACTGGCCTGAACAAACCACAGCGTTTCGAACAGCAGGGCGGCGATACTGGACAGGAAGAAAAGTAAACAGATGGCGCCCACCATGGCGCTCATTTTAGCAGAGTGGTTTCGGTGATGATTTACTTTATCTGTCAAATACCGTCTAATAGGGGACAATGATGCCCATATCAAAGCGGGCGGAGGCCAGCGATGGGGGACAGCCGGTTGATCCAATTCACCCAAGGCCAGGTGAAACCGTGGGCCTGCCTGATCGAAGGTTGGGGGCTGGTCAGGGGGCGTTATTGGTTGTTTGTGGGCATCACTGCCTGCGGTATGCTCCTGGGTACAGTGGTACCCGTCATCTTGTTCGGCGCCATGATGTGTGGCATCTATTTGTGTTACTTGGAGCAGCTGAGAGGGGATCGGGTTGAATTCCGCCGCCTGTTCGATGGATTTCAATATTTCCATTCCAGCCTTGTGGCAACCGCGCTGCTGATGGCGGTCAGTCTGCTGGTTGCCTTGCCCGCGTCATTGTCGCTCAGCGGAGCCGTGATCATGCTACCGCTGTTCATCGACCGTGGCAGGTTGACGCTGGCCTTCGGACTCTATCTGGCCACGATCGGGGTGTTTGTCCTGATCATCATGATGGTGGTGATCATCTTGGGCGCATTTTTCTTGTACACGTTTCCGCTGATCGCCGAACACGGATTATCGGGTTCGGAGGCGGTCCGTTTGGGAGCCAGGGCCGCCCGGGCGAATCTGTGGGGTACGGTTGGTGTGATGGCGATCCAGGTGCTGCTCGGCATGGTGGGTGTCTGCTTGTGTTATGTAGGTGCGTTTTTGGTTTTGCCCGTTACCATGGGCGCGGTCGTGGCCGCTTACCGAAAAGTGTTCCCGGTGCAGGCGGCGTCCGGCGACGCCAGCCAACCATTACCCATGCGGTTTTGAGAAGGATGGAAACTTGGAGATGGCACGAGAGGCAAGAATCGCACAACCCATTTACTTGGATTACAACGCCACGACTCCTATCGCGCCGGAAGTGCGATCGGCCCTGCGGCCATATATGGAGGAATATTTCGGCAATCCCTCCTCAGCCCACCGCTTCGGTCAACTGGCGCGTGCTGGAGTTGAGACCGCCCGTGCACAGGTGGCCGGATTGCTGGGTGCAAAATCCACCGAAATCATCTTTACCGGAAGCGGCACGGAATCGGATAATCTGGCTATTTTTGGCATCATCCGAGGGTCGCGAAAAACAGCGGGCCACATGATCACCTCGTCGGTGGAACACCCGGCGGTCGACGTTGTGTGCCACCAGCTGGCCGCCGAAGGCTGGTCCATCACCCGGCTGCCGGTGGACGGGAACGGGCGCGTGGATCCCGACGACGTGCGGCGGGCTGTGCGTTCGGATACCGTCCTGGTTTCCATCATGCACGCCAACAACGAGGTGGGGTCGATCCAGCCGCTGCAGGCGATTTCGGTCATCCTCCGCGAGCGGGACATCCCTTTCCATACCGACGCCGCGCAGAGTGCAGGCAAGATTCCCTGCCGAGTGGATGAACTGGGCGTTGACCTGCTCACCATCGCCGGCCATAAACTGTACGCCCCGAAAGGAGTCGGGGCGCTATATGTTCGGGCGGGTGTCTCACTTGCTCCATTCATGCGAGGCGCCGGACAGGAAGGTGGCCGTCGGCCGGGGACAGAGAATGTCTCCGGGATAGTCGGATTGGGAGCCGCCTGTGAATTGGCGGCAGCCGAAGGAGAACAACGCACAGCTCATCTAGGTCGGACCCGTGATCTGCTCGGGGCGCTGCTGAATGCAGGCTTGGACGACATCCGCCGAAACGGGGACCAAGACTGGGTATTGCCCAACACGTTGAGTGTTGGGTTCGGCGGTATCTTGGTGGCTGATCTCGTAGACGCGCTGGACGGCGTGGCCGCTTCCGCCGGCGCCGCCTGCCACGGTAAGGGAGGTGGACTCTCGGCCACGCTCAAAGCCATGGCTGTTCCGGAGCGCTATGCATTGGGCACGCTGCGCCTGTCCACCGGCCGTCCCACCACCGAAGAAGACATTCGCACGGCGGCTGACCGGATCATCACGGCGGTGAAAAAACTGCGGCGTTGAGCGGACCCGGCGCCATCGATTCGCTGGTGGGATCCGTGAGCGGTGGTTCGTCGGGTTGATCCGGATCTGAGACTTGAGCCGTTGTCGTTCCCGTTTTTCCAAAGGGAGCACAGTTGTCGCCCGGTGGTATTTGAATCCGCGGACCCGGTCTGATAGTATGAGCCCTTCGATCCGGCCCGGGTGGTCTGGCGATGCGGCGCGGATGTCTATTAATCCTGGTGTGTTGGCTAACGGCGGCTGCTGCGCTCGCCGCCGGCGCAGTATTCCGGTTCGACGTGACTGCACAGCAAACCGAAGCTGATACGACGCCGGCTGTCGGCGATCCCGTTGTGCTGGAGCTGACATTCCGATACCCGTCCGGCGCCAGCCGGCCGGAACTGGTCCGCGATCTTCCCCCTGATGTGGCGGTGTTGGGCGAGGATCGGCTGAGTCAAAGACAGTCGGACGGATACGTTCATGAACGGCGCCGGTTACGCCTGGCGTTTTTTGATCTAGGCTCCCGGCGTTTAACGGCTCTTCGGTATACCAGCCGGATCGGGAAGCAGACGCTGGAAGCCCGGACAGGTCCGGTAACCGTGACCATCCGTGCACTGAGATCCGAAACAGACGAAGAGTGGGACAAACCAGAACCGCCCTGGATCATTCCGTTTCCGATTTGGCGTCTGGCCGTGGTCATCGGCGCGGTTCTGGTGATGTTGTCCGTGGTGGGCTGGCTGGTTTGGTGGTGGCGGCGACGCCGCGAGAAGCGGCAGGTACCGGCGATTCCGCCCGAGCTGGAGGCGCGTGATCGGCTGCACGACCTGGCTGGCCAGGATCTGCCTCGTCGGGGGCAGACACGGGAGTTCTTCTTTCGGGTCTCGGAGATCGTCAAAGACTACTTGGGGAAGGAACTGGACGTGGTGATGCTGGAGCGCACAACCGCTGAAATTGTGACGCAGCTACCAGGCGACATGCGATTGACGTCCGAAGTGGTGACACGCATCACGCAGTTTTTCCAGATGGCTGATCGGGTCAAGTTCGCCCGCTTTCCAACGACACCCAAGGACAGTGAGGCGGCATTGCGAGAAGCGTTCGAGATCATTCGCCTGGTGCATGACCAGGTGATCGCTGCGCCGGAGGCGGTTGCAACCGACGCTGCGAACGAGACAGGGGCGGCGTCATGAGCATGTTCCGCAACCCCGAGGCGCTATGGTTGCTTGCGGCGCTGCCGCTCTTGGTCTGGCGACACTGGCGGAACCTCCGGGCAGACGGTGCGGCCATCGGTCATCCGGCTGGTTTTGCCCTGCGGTCCGGCGGGGAGATCTGGCTGCACCTGCATTTCCTGCTCAAAATCGCCGCCATTGGGGTGTTGGTGGTTGCCTTGGCCCGGCCGCAGAAAGTCATCGCGGGAGAGGAGACTTCCACCGATGGCGTGGACATCATGATCGCCCTCGACACCTCAGGCAGCATGGATGCCCGCGATTTCAAACCGCGCAATCGGCTGACCGTGGCCAAACAAGTGGTGCGCGATTTCATCACTGGACGCATTTCCGATCGAATCGGTTTGGTGGTGTTTGCCGCGCGGGCGGTGACCCGTTGTCCGCTCACCGTCGACTACGACGTGCTGCTGCAGCTGGTGGACGCCACGGAGTTGGGCCAGTTGCCCGATGGCACGGCGATCGGCAATGCGTTGGCTACGGCGATCAGTCGACTGAAAGCGTCCAAAGCCCGGTCGCGCGTGATCATCCTAGTCACCGACGGCGTCAACAACACGGGCGAGATCGACCCGCACACCGCTGCCGAGATGGCCAGGATGCTGGAGCACAAAGTGTACACCGTGGGCGTGGGGCGGGAGGGAACGGCGCCGTTTCCGGTAACCAATCCGTACACAGGTCACAAAGAGCTTGTGGAGATGGACGTGCGGATTGATGAAGACGTGCTCACCGATGTGGCGCGGCGGACCGGCGGCCGTTATTTCCGCGCGATGGATCCGGCGGCATTGAAATCGATCTTTCAGCAGATCGACGCCCTTGAGCGGAGTAAAATACGTGTCCACCGCTGGTCGGACTATGTGGAACTGTACCCGCCCTATGTGGTGACAGGTTTGGTTTTGTTGAGCCTATGGACGGTGTTGGGCGGCACGATCTTCCGACGATTGCCTTGACCGGCGGCAGATAACGATCCGAGGAGCCTGACGCGTGCGTTTTGCTGATCCTTGGTGGCTCGATTGGTTGTGGGGCCTGATACCCCTGGCACTGGCATACGGCCTGCTCGGGGGCTGGCATCGGCGGCAACTGGCAAGCATCAGCCGCTCGCCCGAGATTCGGCGTCGGTTGCTCGCGGGAGTGAGTTATCCAAAAAAGATTGCGGCCGCCTGTTTGCTGCTGGCGGCGTATGCCGGCTGCCTGTTGGCGTTGGCCCGGCCGCAATGGGGCACCCGGATGGAGAGCATGATCCGCCGGGGTGTCGATGTGCTGATCGCGGTGGACACGTCCCTGAGCATGAACACTCCGGATGCACCGCCCAATCGGATCGGCAAAGCGAAACGGGAGTTGCAGGCGTTGCTGGAGGAAATGGGCGACGCGCGCGTGGGGATCATCTCGTTCGCCGGCAGTGCGTTTTTGCAGTGTCCGCTGACCGTGGATCGGTCGGCGGCGGCCTTGTTCCTTGAGCTCATGGAGACCGGACTGATTCCCGATCCAGGCACCGACATCGGATCGGCCATCCGTTTGGCACGGGACACCTTCCAGCGCCACCAGCAGAAGTACAAGGTGCTTGTCCTTTTGACTGACGGGGAGAACCTGACCGGCGACCCCGAGGCCGAAGCTCAACGGGCGGCTGAAGAAGGGGTTGTCATATTCACGGTTGGAGTGGGGACGCCGGACGGGCAACCGATTCCCATTTTCAACGAGCGGAACGAGGTAGTGGATTATAAGCGGGAGACGAATGGCACACCGGTCGTCAGTCGCTTGGACGAATCGACGCTGGCGGCCATAGCTCGCGCAGGCAACGGCCAATATTTCCGCGCGTCGGTGCTGGAAGACGAAGTGGATGTGCTGGTCGAGCGGATTGATGGCATGGAGAAGAAGGATCTTCAGTCCCGGATGACCCGCCGGTTTGTGGATCGTTTCCAGCTTCCACTTCTGTCGGCGGTTCTGTCTCTTCTCGTTATGGGGCTGATCTCCGACGGCCGACAGAGCATGCGTCGGCTGGCGGCCGATGCCGCCCGGTGGTGGGCGTACATCTGGCATCGCACAGGCGTCGGCCGGAGCACGAAGTTCTGATCGTGGTCGGTCGGGGCGCCGGGCGTGACGAGATCGGGAGTGACAGCAGGAGGAGCAAAACGATGCAGGGGCGCGGGCACGTCTGTTTCATGGTCATGCTGGCGATGTCCACAACCGGCGGGGTTCTGCGTGATCCGTTGCACGAGGCCACCCGGCAAGGGAAAGAATACTATGATCGCGCCCAATATCCCCAGGCACTGGAGGCGTTCGGTCGCGGCCGGGCCGAAAATCCAAATCATCCTGTGTTGGCGTTCAACATCGGCGATGTCCTGTTGGCCATGGGAAAATCAAAGGAGGCCCAGGCTGAATACCACAGAGCGATGATCACCTCGGACCGCAAGTTGAAAGCCCGCACGATTTACAATTTGGGCAACGCGCATGCCATCGAGAACGATTGGCCGGCGGCCGCGGCGGCGTATCGGGAAAGTCTGATTCTTGATCCCGCCCAGAAGGATGCCAAGCGAAATCTGGAGCTGGCGATCCGAAAATTGAAGGAACAGGAAAAGTCGCAACGTCAACAGCAGGGAAAGCGGCAAGACCAGGCAGGTAAACAATCTGCCGGGGAATCAGGTGCGAGCGGGCAAAATCGACAGGACAGTCAAAACGAGCGACAGCCGTCCAAACAATCCGAACGACAGATGGACGGATCACGCGACCCAGGAAAAGACGCAGTCCAAAACCGCCAATTTGCCGATTCACCGCCTGCAGGTTCTCTGTCCGGAGAAGACAAACATCAACAGCCACCCGACGGCCGATCGGCAGGAGGCAAAGACAAGAAGGATGCTGTGCCCATCATGAATCCAGCACAGGCGCTGCTATTGTTGCAGGCTTTGGAAAAGCAGGAGAAGACAGAACTGCTACGGATGCAGCAGGGACAAGCGCGCCAGCGCCCTAAATCGGGGCGCGACTGGTGATCCTGGTCAGACGCAACGCGCGCGGAGCAAACTGGCGGCATACATTCAGAGGGTGAGGCGCAATCGGTGACCATTGAGAATCTGCATCGTCGGTACTCGGTTGGCTTAGCTGGCCTGCTGACGGGCTTGGTCGTTTTGAACGCGATGGGCGGGCTGGCGCGGGGCGAAGGAGGGAAAGTCCGGGCTGCGGCGAGTGCCGACCGGATCGGTCTGGAGAATACGGTCACACTGGAGATTACCATCGACGGCTCGGACGCTGCCGGGGCGGAGATCGTGGAGAAGCCGTCTGCGCGGGATTTCCGGCTGATTGGCGGACCGAATGTCTCCACGCAATTCCGCTTCGTCAACGGCAGTGCGTCTTTCACCAAAGTGATCGCTTTCACGTTCATGCCACTCAAGACTGGCGGCCTGGAATTGCCGTCCGTGAAGATCCGGCTGGACGGGCAGGTGACCAGGACCGATCCGATACCCGTGGAAGTAGTGGCCGGCAGCGTGTTGCCATCCAGTCCGGGCACACGATCGCCTTTTGGCACGCTGGATCCATTCGACTCGGATGCCGAAGCCGGTGCACCGGTTGATCCGGGAGATGACCTGTTGCTCCGTTTGGAAAGCCCGGTCCGCACCGTCTGCGTCGGTCAGCCTGTTCCGCTGGATTTGGTGTTGTATTACCGGGTCCGAATCGGCGGCGCCGATCTGGAAAAAGAGGGCAAATTCGAGGGGTTTTGGGTGGAGACCGTTGAGCTTGACCCCCGAGATCCAAACCGCGTGGGCCGAAGGGAACACGACAGCCGGGTGTACAACACGCAGGTG
This sequence comes from Acidobacteriota bacterium, assembly GCA_012517875.1. Lineage (NCBI taxonomy): Bacteria > Pseudomonadati > Acidobacteriota > Acidobacteriota bacterium. The sequence goes on from JAAYUB010000026.1 coordinate 107,620, forward strand.
CTCCGCCGCTGGGTGCTGTTTCCTTTGCGGCCGGGGCGGTTTGACGCGGACCCGTGGATCCTCAGAATTCTGGTGGAAACGCCGACGCAGTCATTTTTCGGAATGACCCGACGCCAGGTCGTACTCCGCCGCACGAACTCCATCACGATTGACGTGAGCGACTTTCCCCGGGCCGGCCGGCCGGCCACTTTTCACGGATTGTGTGGCCGGTACGAGATTCAGGCCGACTTGGACAAATCAGCGGTTGCAACGGGAGAGGCGGCCACCGTACGACTGACCGTGCAGGGGGAGGGCAACCTGCGCAACATCCCCGAGCAACGGTTGACGGAAACGCCGGGATGCAAAATCTATGCACCCAAAGTTCAAGACAACATCCGCCTGGAAGGCGGCACACTGCGTGGAAGCCGAACCTGGGAATTTGTGGTGATTCCTCTTGAATCCGGCGTCTTCGAGCTGTCTGTCCCTGCGCTGTCCTTCTTCGATCCGGAATCACGAACCTACCGGTCCGTGACCCCTCCAGCCATGCGGTTAAACGCCACAGGCGAACGAGTGACCGGGACTGGTGCGGGCAATACCGGTGGATTCACCATGCCAATTCAGATGAAGGGCCGGGATATCCGACATATTCATACAGGACCCGCACTCGAGCAAACCCCGCCGGGGCGGCTGTATCGCCGCCCTTGGTTTCTGGCGATATTCGGTGTTCTTACGATCGTGACACTGGGGGCTGTCGTCATCGATGAACGGCGCCGATATCTCAGTCGCGACCGGCGCAGCTGGGCGCGTTCCCGAGCAGCGGTACAGGCACGCCGGGATCTCCGCGCCTGTTCCGCACTTGGTCGGAAAGGGCTCTCCGCGGAGTTGTTTACCGGGGTCTATCGACTGCTCCAGAACTATCTTCAGGCCCGGTTCGGTGTCAACAGTCTTGAGTTGACGGGCGCCCGGCTTCGGCAGGTGCTGTCGGCACACCAGGTCAGTGAAGCCACCACCGCCGATCTGTTGGACATACTCCAACAGTGTGAATGCTATCGCTACGCTCCGGCAGTGGCAGAAACGTTCCGGCCCAAGGAACTCCTGGCGCGGCTCGAACGGCTGATACGGATTATGGAAGGAGGTCAGCCATGAAGCCGATTGTGGCGTTTGCGTGGCTGATCGTGGGGCTGCTGGTCGGATGGGTGGCGGCGACTGTGCCATCCGAAACACCCGCCAGCATGGGTGTTCATCTCTATGGCAGCGGTCAGTATGATGCCGCGGATCGTGCCTGGCGCCAGGCGGCGCACGCAACGCCGGGAAACGCTGAATTGTATTACAATCTTGGTTGCGCCGCTTTCCGACGACACCGCCTGGGTGAAGCCGTGTTGTATTTTCAACGGACCTTGTGGTTGAATCCCGGCCACGCCGACGCAAGCCATAATATCAGCTATATCAATAGTTTAACCATTGACAAGGTGCCGCAAAATCCGCCCGGGGTGCCCCAAATTATTCGTGACGTCCTGGTCTCGTGGTTGGGGGTTAACGGGGTAAGCGGTTTGATGTTGGGTGCGTTCGTTGCCATTTGCCTTGCGGGATGGTACGCACTTCGGGTACGCGATCTGCCGCATCGCCGTACCGCGTGCTGGATATTCGCCGCTTCGCTATTGCTCGGCATCGCATCGGCAATCCTCCTCTGGGGAGTTGTGGTGCGCGATTCGTCCGTTTCGGAGGGGGTGATTCTGGCCCGGCAACAAGACGTCCGGAGTGGTCCGTCGCAGGACAATCCGGTGCTTTTTACCGTTCACGAAGGATTGGTTGTTGAACTGGTCGCTCGGACAGAAGGCTGGTGGCAGGTGGTCTTGCCCAACGGCTGGAATGGTTGGGTGCCCGAAAATCGGTTGGGTGTAGTGCAGTCTAGTGACCTGCCGATTTCGGCGTCGCCATCGGGCACAGAGTGAGTTCCGGCAGGCACGTTGCCGTCGAGACGGAGGAATCAGCATGCACGCCACCGGTCAATGGAAATTGACAAATGCCTGTCGGGCTATTACATTATAAAACTACAACCAATAGCCGCGATACAGATGGCCACAATCCTAATTGTTGAAGACGAATTGGAAATGGCCCGCGGGCTCAAAGACCTGCTGGAATTTGAGAGTCATCGGGTCATCCTCGCCGAGGATGGAGCATCCGGACTGCGACTCATCAAGTCGCTGGAACCCAATCTGATCGTACTGGATCTCATGTTGCCCGACATGGACGGGTATGAAGTGTGCCGACAAGTCAGATCAGAGAACAGCCGTGTGCCAATCCTCATGCTCACAGCCCGCGGCCAGGAACATGATGTCATCCGGGGATTCGAAGCAGGTGTGGACGACTATGTAACCAAGCCCTTTTCGGTGGCACAATTGCTGGCGCGCGTCAAAGCGCTGCTCCGCCGCAGCCAGGCTCCGGAGACCGACACCCAGAAATTTCAAATCGGTTCCTATTGGGTGGACTGTAACACCTTCGATCTGCGATCCGGCCAGGAGCACATCCCGCTCACCTATTACGAAGTGGAAATACTCAAGCTCCTCCATCAACACCAAAACCAGCCGGTCTCCCGAGATGCGATTTTTCAGAAGGTCTGGGGTATGGCGGCCGATCCCACCAACCGGGCTGTCGATAATTTCATCGCCAAGCTTCGAAAAAAGATTGAAACAGATCAGAAAAATCCTCAACATTTGATCACCGTATACGGGACGGGTTACAAACTGATTCCTTAAGCCGGGATGCTTTGTGGGGAGGGTGTCTTGCGGCGCAACCCGATGCTGTCCAGCGGGCTGCGGCGGGCTGTCTGCGTGGTTCTCGTGTTCGGTGCGGGGTTTGCAGCGGGGCATCAGGTTTCACGTGAAACCTCGGGCCTCCGGATAGCTGAAGCCGCCGCGCTTGAGCATGCGCTTTGCGGTGAACACGCTGAGGCGATCCGCCTTCTGTCCACATGGATCCGCCATCCTGAAACGGCTCATCGGGCTAGTCGTCTGATGGCTGAATTGGAAGCCAGATCGGAAAAGGACCTGCGGGGAGAACTGAGTCCGGCAGACGCGACACTCGTTGGGTTGCACCGCGGACTGCTCTGTGCCGCTCCACGATCACCCGAAAGACTGGTGGCGTTTGCGACAACGACTCCGGAATTTTTCTACTGGGATTATGAGCTGGTCCGGCAGCTCACGCCGCCGGCATCGGAACAGGTGCGATTGCTCCTGCGGCATCTTGGGCCGACAGCGAATCCGTACGCCAGCCTGGCCCGCGACTATTTTGATGGCACGGCTGCGATGTCTCGTCTGCCGGCGATCACCCGACCGATATCAATCCGGCAGCTGGACGCGCTCGCAGCGCGTGCGGAGATCTTGCTCCAAAATGAGCGTTTAGGCGCGGCCCGACGCGCCGCTTGGCGGACGGTTGAGGTGGCGACAGCAATCGGCGACCAGTGGCGCGCGGCGGAAGGCAGGATCCTGTTGGCGCAGATTGCGCTGTCTGACGGTGATGATGAAGCAGCAGAGCACCAATTGGATGCGGCATCACGGAGTCTGGAGAAATTTCCCTTGCCGTCCGTACGCCGTCGACGGGACTGTGTGCGGGCCATGCTGCGGGTACGGCAAGGGCGTGTGGTGGAAGCGGCATCATTGTTCGGAGCGGCCCTCGCATCGGAACGGGACCTCCAAGATCGCATCCACGCCGCAGCCATGGTGAACCAGGGGTTCGTGCTGGACGAACTCGGCCGCTCCACTGAAGCGTTGCAATGTTATGAATCAGGCTTGGAGTACTACGAGTCGCGGCACGATCAGACATCCGCCGCTCTGGTGCGCTTGAATCGAGGTGCCTTGCGGGAGCGTTTGAACATTCTGGAAGGGGCCAGAGAGGATTATGAAACGGTTTTAAGGACAGAGACTAGCGGTTCGGCGCCGGCGCTGGTTGCTTTGGCACAAGGCAATTTGGGCAATATTTTCGCCCGAAAAAGACAGTGGGAGAAGGCGGAACAGTGCTACCGGCATGCCATCGCTGCAGCCAAAGAAGCGGGCGAATGGGCGCGGGCGGGGCAGATCGCCGGCAATCTGGCCATCGCCCAGCTGGCCAAACAGCACGTCGAGGCAGCGCGAATCTCCGTGCGGAATGCCCGCCGCTGGGAAGCCCGACAACCATCCCCGCTCGGGAATTATATGATCCGGGGAGTCACGGCCCATCTACTGTATGCCGAAGGCCGGCTGGCTGAAGCGGAGAACGCGTTCGGTTCTCTGGCTGCGGAGCTTCAGGACGCAGGCTACCGCGCCATGGCCTGGGAGATGTGTTTTTTTCAGGGTAAGGCACTGGCTGGACAAGGGCGGCACGAGGCGGCGCTGGAGTGCTTTCGACGCACCATGATCGAATTTGACCGCCTGGAGCAGAACTGTGGGGGTGCCGAGGTTCAGCTTCATTATCTGGAAAATTGTGACGAAGTCGTTGAGGCGTCTTTGGCGAGCCTGCTCGAGTTGATGCAGCGGACATCCCCGCCAGGCCGGAACGAAGCGGAGGTGTTCCGCCTGCTCGAGTCATACCGGGCTCGGGTGCTGTTTCGTGAGATGGTCGATCGGCATCCGACCCATACGCAATCAGCGTCAGGAATTTCACTGGCGACTGTCCAGACCTGGTTGAGAAAGCGATCGGCGCTGGCGCTGGTGATCTTTCAAGGGGTGGAGGCTGTCTACCGGCTGCAGCTCAACGGCCGCGATGCCCGTTTGGAGAAGATGGCACCAGCGGGCCGATTTCAAGAAATAGTGAAAGCCGCCGAAGGAGATCAACCTGAAGCCGAAGCGGCTCGCCGTTCATTGGCCGAGCTACTGTTTGTGCGGGATACTGTTCCCGAACTCCAGCGCTACCGAGAATTATTCATCTTGCCGGACGGTTGCCTGTACCGCCTACCGGTTGAATTATTGCCAGTCATCTTGCAGGACGGGCGCCGACTTCGAGTTGGGGAACAATGGCCGGTCACCTACCTGCCGGCGTGGCGTTTTCTGGCTGTAGGCGGCAGCACCGAAATTGATTGTTCTCCGGGCGGCGGTTTTCTAGGTATTCATGGATTTTCATCAGGAGCCGCTGGCCGACCGGGATTGCCTTGGGCAGAGCGGGAAGTACGCGACGCGGCACGAACGCTGCGATGGCCCCACTTCAGGTTGATTGCGGGGAGAGAATTCGCTCGCGGAATCGGCCAGAACAATCAGGCCGGACAGCCTTGGGACATCATTCATGTGGCAACCCACATCAAAACCGATGAAACGGTTCCGTGGGAAAGTCGCATCTATTTTTATGCTCAGGGGGAACAGACAGTCAGCATCTCCTTGTCGGAATTACAGGCGGCGCGATGGCAGGCCAATTTGGTGGTACTGTCGGGGTGCTCGTCCGGGCGAGGTCGGGTGTTTCCCGGGGATGGCAACGTCAGTCTGGGGCGGGCGCTGCTGGCGTCAGGAAGCCGGGCAGTTCTCCTGACTCTGTGGCCCGTGCACGACAGATCCGCGGCAGCCTTCATGGAGCGGTTTTATCTGGAACTGCCCCAACATTCAGGTCAGGTGGCCATCGCCCTTTGCGAAGCTCGCCGATGGATGCGTCGGGATCCCGTGTTCCAAAATCCCCGCCATTGGGGGGCTTATGTGTTGTTTGGTTTTCCCCGTCCGATCCGGGTAGCCGCGGTTGAGTCGGCGGGGCAGGATCTCGTCTGTTTGTTGTGTCTGGTGATTCTGATCTGCATCTTGGTCGTCCGGATGGTCTTGTCATCGATTGTGCGCTGATCACCATTCCCCAGCAAGATTGTATATGCGCACTCATTGATGATACACTGAACAGCTAGAGAACTCTGAGCATTGGAGACAGCGATGATGGATAATAAAGGGAAACCTGACGATTTCCAAGTTGTGGACAGACGCAAAGTCACCGAAGAGGGAGGCATCCGTGATGAGGCCGCGAGGAGGGACGGGGGGATCGATCCGTCCTCGGGCACCGCAGCAAAAGAAGATACGACATCCAGCAACCGACCGGCTGCGGATTTCAATTTTATCCTGAACAACCTGGCCATGCCGGCCCTCGCCTTTCTGGGTGACGTGCCGGATCCTTCCACCGGCCAGACACAACTCAACTTGCCGGTAGCCAAACTGTTTATCGACTCACTCGCTGTTCTGCGGGAGAAGACCCGCGGTAATCTGACCGCCGAGGAAGAACACCTGCTCAGCGGACTCCTTGCCGATTTGCAACTCCGTTTCGTCGAAAAAAGCGACAGCGGAACCAAGCGTTCATGAGGATCATCCGGGAAATCCACCAGATGACCGGGGCGTTTCGCCGCCCGGTTGTGACCATTGGAAACTTCGATGGGGTGCACGCGGGGCACCTGAACCTGCTTCGACTGATGCGCCAGGAGGCTGACCGCAGAAAGGTGGAGGCGGTTTTGGTGACCTTTCATCCGCACCCGCTGGCCGTACTGGCACCGGATCGTTGTCCGGCACTCATTCAGACACTGGAACAAAAACTGGAGGTATTTGCGACCGCCTGTTTGGACGGAGTCGTAGTCTATCCATTCAACCGCGAGCTGTCTGGTTTATCCGCTGAAGAATTCGTCAGGGATATCCTGGTCCGTCAATTAAGCATGTCCGCGGTGGTAATCGGCGCCCAATTCAGCTTTGGCCGCGACCGTCGGGGCAACACGAAGCTTCTTCGTAAGATGGGTGCTGACTTCGGTTTCGACGTGATCCCTGCGGTAGAAACGGAAGTGGCGGGTGAAGTGGTCTCCAGTACCCGGATCCGCAACTTGCTGATGGCCGGTGAGTTGGAGACAGCCAACCAGCTATTGGGACGCCCTTATGCCGTAGACGGCCAGGTGGTCTGTGGCTTACAAATCGGCAAAAAGATCGGCTTTCCGACCGCCAACGTGGAATCGCTGATCAATCTGCTTTTGCCGAGCGGGGTTTTCGCAACCACGTTGCTGACGGGCGGCAAGAAATGGGAAGGCGCGGCCAACCTGGGTATACGGCCCACCATTCAGACCGGCGCACCGTTGTCTTGTCGAAAGCGCGTCCTGGAGATCCACTTGTTTGATTATACGGACAATCTATACGGCTGCGCGGTCCGGGTGAATTTTCACCGAATGATCAGATTCGAAAGCAGCTTTCCGACGCTGACAGAGCTCATCACCCAAATCCGATGCGATGTCGACGCTTGCCGCTCCTACTTTCGCCAACAGTCGAACAACGGCTAGCGCTCGATCGTTCGTGATATATTGTCAGACATTGAAACGATCCGGGCATAATACGAATCCCTGATTGTGAGCATGATGAGGAGTGTGCGATGCCAAACAAAGCGTGGCTGTTCCTGTTGATGATTTTGATGTCGTCCGGAGTCTGGGGCCGGGTCGCCGATGATAACCGCGCGCAGGGAATGATTCAGCGAACCATTCAGGCGCTCGGTGGCGAAAAATTTCTGACCTGGAAAGATATGTATGGTCACGGGCGAATTTTCATCATAAAGCGTGACGGTCAATCGTGGACGAAATTTTGGGAATATTATCGCTGGGAAGGCAAATCCCGCACCGAGCTGGAAAAGCAGCACGAAGCTTTGGCGGACATCTTCAACCTGGAACTCGGTAAGGGCTGGACTTACGAATACGGACGAGTCAAACCCAAAACTGAAGAAGAAATGAGACGGTTCCGGCAGTCGGAAAAAAGGAACATCTATAACATTTTTCGACGCCGCTGGCAGGAAGACGGGATGAAGGTGCTGTACTACAGTTCCTCCGAAATTGAAACAGTCAAACCCATGGAAGCATTGGAATTCATCGACGCGGAGAATTACACGGTCACGGTTTTTTTTGAGGAAGGTGCCCCGCTACCGGTCAAAGTAGAATATCAGGACCGCAATGAGGATGGAATTGTCCTTCCCAAGTCGGAGATGTTCTTCCGCTGGTTCCGCTCCAGCGGGGTGATGGCACCCCATCGAGTCGAATTTTTTACCCGGGAAAGCAACACCGGACTGGTGGAGTACTCCGAGGTCAATTTCAACGTCGGCCTGGCCGAGGCGCTGTTTCAAGAACCGATTCCGCCAGTGAAAAAGAAGTAAACGGCGGTATCCCGTGGCGGTCGAGGCGGGCGTTTTCGATGTCATCGTGATCGGGGCGGGCCACGCCGGCTGTGAAGCGGCCCACGCGGCAGCACGTCTAGGCGCCCGAACCGCTTTGATTACGCCCAACCTCAACCTGATGGCGTCAATGTCCTGCAATCCGGCAATCGGGGGGGTTGCCAAGGGGCACCTGGTCCGTGAGATTGATGCATTGGGCGGATTACAGGGCATAATCGCCGACCGAACTGGCATCCAGTTTCGCCTGTTGAACCGGCGGCGGGGACCGGCAGTTCAGAGTCCCCGGACTCAATCGGACCGGGACGGCTATCGGCAGGAGATGAAACGTGCACTGGAGAGCGTGCCCGATCTTCACCTGATTCAGGGGGAAGTCGTCGAGATCACGGTTCGGGGCGACTGTGCCACGGGGGTTGTGCTCCATGACGAGCGGTGGTATCGGGCCAGGGCCGTGGTTCTCACAACCGGGACTTTTCTCAATGGTATCATTCACATCGGCCCGCGCCAGATCCCTGCAGGCCGGGCGGGCGAGCCGCCTTCGATAGCCCTTGCGGGCAGTCTGCGCCGGTTGGGCTATTCATGCGAACGGCTCAAGACCGGGACCCCTCCGCGCATTGATGGACGGACTGTTGATTACAGCCGGCTGACGATTCAGAGGGGGGATGAAACGCCGACCTTTCTGTCGTTTCAAACCTCATCCGTCATCTTGCCACAAACGTGTTGTCACATCGTCTATACCGATGACCGCGTCCACCGAATCATCCGTGAACAGATTCACCGCTCGCCGCTTTACTCCGGTCAGATCACGGGGATTGGTCCGCGCTACTGCCCGTCGATCGAAGACAAAGTGGTGAAATTCCCCGACAAGGACCGGCATCAGCTTTTCGTTGAACCGGAGGGTTTGAATACTCATGAGATATACCTGAACGGCTTTTCCTCCAGTATGCCGTTGGATGTCCAGATCAGCATGTTGCATGCTTTGCCAGGATTTGAACGGGCCGAAATCATCCGGCCAGCGTATGCCATAGAGTACGACTTTATCCAACCCACCGAGCTGTGGCCTTCACTGGAAAGCCGGAGGATCGGGGGGCTCTTTCATGCCGGCCAAATCAACGGCACGAGCGGGTATGAAGAAGCCGCGGCTCAGGGGCTTGTTGCCGGCATCAACGCCGCGCGGATGATCGATGGGAGCGAACCGTTTGTGGTCGAGCGGTCTTTGGGCTACCTAGGGATATTGATCCGGGATCTCACCGATCACGGGGTGGACGAGCCGTATCGCATGTTCACATCGCGGGCGGAGTTGCGCCTCCTGTTCCGCATCGATAACGCCGATGCGCGTCTCACCCCATTGGGCCGCCGTCTCGGTCTGGTGGACGATGTCCGCTGGGAGGCCTTTACCCGCAAGTACGCCACGCTCGAGTCGGTGGTGGATTATGTGCGGACCAAACACATCTCGCGCGCCAAGGATCCAGTGGAAGACCTACCCGAGCACACACAAAAAGCCATCGGGGCCGGCCGGGCGCTTGCCCAAATCATCAAGATGCCAGAAATCCGGTTCCGCGAACTGGCACCGCTGCTTGCGCACGACGGAATCGACGCGACGTTTGAGATCCTGGACCAGGCCGAACACGATTTCAAGTATGCCGGATACATTGATTTGCAGCGGAACGATTTGAAACGGCTCGAGAAAAAGCTGGGGCGGCGCATCCCGGCGGATTTCGATTACGACCGCGTTCCTTCGCTTTCGCGGGAAATGCGCGAACGGTTGAAACGGATGCGGCCCGACTCACTGCTCGCCGCCGAACACATGCGAGGGATTACGCCGGCCGCCTTGTCAGCGCTGAGCGTTTTCATGGACATGGAGACTCACGCAGCAGATCAGGATACTACTGGTGAATAACCCGGAACCCCAACCCCGGCCGCTGGACAAGTATGTGTCGCTGCTCTATCACTGGAACCGGCGCATCCGGCTGGTTGGCGAGAAAGATCCTGAGACTTTCCGACGCAAGCACCTGGGTGAGGTGGTTGCCGCCTTCGATGTCTTGGCGCCTGTCGACTGGCAGCTGGCGATCGACATCGGATCCGGCAATGGGTTGGTGGCCGTGCCGCTGGCGCTGGTCAACCCGACGCGTTGGGTTGTCGCCATGGAACCCCGGCAGAAGAAATGCGCGTTTTTAAGAATGGTCAAGCATGAGCTTGGCTTGACCAATCTCGAGGTGACGGCGACGCGGCTCGAGACGTTCGTTGCCCCGGCGGAAGCACGAATATTATGGATGGCCAGGGCGCTCGAGATCACCCCCGCGCTCCTGGTCTCGATTTTACGCCGGCACCCCGGCGCCCATCTGCTGCTGTTTTCTGGGGAGGCATCCCCGGCGACTCAGGTTCTCACCGCCGGCCGGGAGATCCTGTCGGTAGTCGATCGGCAGACATCGGCCGTAGATCCGCGACGGACGGTCACGCTAGCCCGGATTCTCGGCTGATGTTTCACGTGAAACGCGGGCTGGAGTTTTCGCTTTCCCTCGGTGGGGGGGGTGTGCTAAATTTGTGCATTCTGCGGACCGAATTATGGGCAAGATCATCGCAATCGCCAACCAAAAGGGCGGGGTCGGCAAAACGACCACAGCCATCAACCTGTCTGCATGCTTTTCCTTGGCGGGTTTGAAAGTGCTGGTGGTTGACTGTGATTCCCAAGCCAACTGCAGCAGCGGGCTCGGGTCCGCGCGACGCAATGGTCGCAAGAGCATGTACCATGTCTTGGTCATGGGAGAACCGGTCGAGAACATTGTCCAGGCCACAGAGCTGGACAATCTCTTCTTGGCTCCGGCTGACAAGAACCTGGCAGGGGCTCCTGTCGAACTCATTGACATGGACGAGCGGGAGTATCTGTTACGACGCCAGTTGGATCGCATCCGTGACCAGTACGATTACATCCTCATCGACTCACCGCCGGCGATCAACCTGTTGACCATTAACGGACTGGTGGCAGCGGACTCGGTATTGATACCCATTCAGTGTGAATATTTTGCCCTTGAAGGGGTGACGGAATTGTGGGACACGCTGATCCGAGTCCGGCGGAATTTCAATCCGAATCTGGCCATCGAAGGCATGTTGTTGACGATGTTTGATGAACGGACCAATCTGTCCACCCAAGTCCGTAACGATCTGCTCAATTTTTTCAGGGACCAGGTCTTCCGGACCATCATTCCGCGGAATGTCCGTCTCGCCGAAGCACCCAGTTTTGGCAAACCGATCATTTTATACGATGCCCGCTCACGCGGAGCCAACGCTTATATCTCTCTGGCAAAGGAAATACTGGAAAATGAAAAGACGCGTGCTCGGTAAGGGCATGGACGCCCTGCTCCCATCGGTGGAGTTGGATGGAGCGCCTTTGACCGTCGACATCGATCTTCTCTATCCTAACCCGAAACAGCCTCGCCTGAGCTTCGGCCAGGATTCCCTGGACGAGTTGGCGGCCTCCATCCGCGAAAACGGGATTGTCCAGCCCATCATTGCCCGCCGCCGGGGAGACCGGTATGAGATCATCGCGGGGGAGCGGCGGTGGCGTGCGGCCCAAACGGCCGCTTTGACCAAAGTTCCGGTTGTCGTCCGGGAAGTTCCCGACGATAAGATGTTGGAACTGGCGCTCTTGGAGAACATTCAGCGTGAGGATCTGAATCCCATCGAGGAGGCGCGGGCGTATCACCTGTTGATTCAAGACCAAAAACTCAAACAGGACGAGCTGGCTCGCCGATTGGGTAAGGCCAGGCCAACGATCACCAACGCCTTGCGGTTGCTGCAGCTTCCTCAGGGGGTTCAGGACATGTTGGAACACGGCCAACTGACCGCGGGTCAGGCGCGCCCCCTTCTCTCTCTGCCGGGAAATAAGCTGCAGGTGGAAATCGCTCGCGTGATCACCGAGAGGGATCTTTCCGCCAGAGAAGCGGAACGGTTGGTCAGCCGACTTCTCAAAACGCAGAAAGGGAGCCGGGTGAAAACAGCGGCGGACCCGCATGTTCTCGCCGCTGAAGAAAAACTCTGCCAGCGGTTGGGAACCCGGGTGCGCATCCATGCGGGCGGGAGAGGCGGTCAAATCGTGATCCATTACGGCTCGTCTGCTGAATTGGAACGATTATATACGGTCTTGAGCCGGGTTCAGGACTGAAGGTGCGAACATGAAAAACAAGAGCGAGCTGGACGGATACCTCGGCCCGAATGTCCACATCAAGGGTGACCTGCTCTCGGAGAACACGCTTCGTTTTGACGGTGTTCTAGAAGGCACGCTGGTAGCCAAGGACGAATTGATCATGGGCACGGAAGGCAAGGTTCGCGGTCAGGTGGTGGGCAGGAAACTGTCGCTTGCCGGCCATGTCGAGGGCGATGTCTATGCATCCGGCTCCCTCGAATTGCTCAATGGTGCTTCAGTCACCGGCCAGGTGTGCGGAGCGTCGGTTCATGTGCGCGAGGGGGCGGTGGTGGATGGTCGCTGCCTGATGGGAAAATGCGCCGAGACCGCTATGGGGCCCGTCCGCCAAAAATACAATCTCTGATGGTCAGAATGCGTTGACAAGGGGTATCGATCAGGCTAGCACTGCGTTTGCGCGCTTCGCAGCCGTCTGGTACGAATGTGAATCATGAGCGAAGAGCCCCGATCACCAAGCTTGTCGGAAGTCCAGACCAACCTCAGTCCATTCGAAATGCGTTTCGAGCGATACCGCCGCACGGCGGGACTTCTCCTCGGGCCGCTAGGCTTCATCCTCTTGGAAGTGTTTAGCCCCGCAGGTCTAAGCGTCGCATGCGCGCATCTGACTGCAGTTTTGGTCTGGGTGCTGATCTGGTGGATCTGTGAAGCGGTGCCGTTGCCGGTGACTGCGCTGCTCGGGCCCGTACTGGTGGTCCTGTTGGGTGTTGCATCTGTCCGCGAAGCCATGGCCCCATTTGCTGATCCGGTGATCTTTCTGTTCCTGGGCGGTTTTGTGATTGCGGAGGGGATGAGTGTCCACGGGCTGGACAGGCGGATCGCAAGATGGGTGCTCGGCAGCCGATGGACGGGGGCCGGACCACTGCGGGTGACCGCCGCGTTCGCCGTGATCGCAGCCGGTCTGTCCATGTGGCTTTCCAACAGCGTGACGACCGCGATGCTTTATCCAATGGCTATCGGAGTACTTGGAGCGATCAATCATAGAGGTCTAGGGACCGATCTTTTGGCAGTTAAACACCGCACACCCAAGTTGGCCAATGGCTTGTTGCTGAGTTGCGCCTATGCCGCGTCCATCGGAGGGGTCTGCACGCCGATCGGGACGCCGCCCAACCTCATCGCCATTGGCTATCTTGATAATCTTGCGAACAGGCGGATCGACTTCTTTTCCTGGATGGCCATCTGCCTGCCGATCACGCTGTTGATGCTCGTCGGCATGTTACTGATTATAAAGATTTTACATTCTCCAGGGTTGGCCGAGTCACCCTCGGTGGATGTGCATGTGACCGATGGCAGCTGTGGAGCAGGGCCTTGGAGCAAAGGTGAACGCAATGTGACCGTTGCGTTTGGACTAGCGGTTACCCTCTGGCTTCTGCCGGGCATCTGCGCGTTGTTCGTCGGTACCAGCCACCCGACCTACATCTGTCTTCAAAGCATGCTGCCCGAAGGGGGCGTTGCGATTGTCGCAGCCACCTTGCTGTTTGTCCTGCCGGTTGAATGGAGTCAGCGCACATTCACGTTGACTTGGGCTCAGGTGGCCCGTATAGATTGGGGAACCCTGATCCTGTTTGGAGGTGGATTGTCTCTGGGTGGAATGATGTTTAAAACCGGCTTGGCTGAAAAGATCGGCTTGGCCCTGGTGCAAGGCAGCGGTGCCACTTCTCTGGTGGCCCTGACCATCGTGTTCACGTCATTTGCTGTGTTTTTCACCGAGGTTGTTTCCAACACGGCAACCGCCACCATGCTGGTGCCGCTGGCCATCAGTGCTGCTCAAACCGCTGGTGTCAGCCCCGTGGAACCAGCCCTCGGCTGTGCGCTCGGATGCAGTATGGCGTTCATGTTTCCTGTGGCAACCCCACCCAACGCGATCATTTATGGATCAGGTGCTGTCCGGATCACCACGATGATCAAGACCGGGTGGTGGCTGAATCTATGGGCGTGTATCGTGATCTCGCTGTCAGTGCTGGTGATAGTACCGTTGGTGCTGGGGCGGTGAATCACAACGTCACGAGATAGATTTAAAACTCCACCATATTGTAATTATTCTGAAAATGCAAAGCCCGTTTCTGAAGGCTGCGGGGGATCAGTCGTCTACTGCGATCTTTATTGATTTGAGAAAAAGGTAGTCATCTTTTGACAAATTCAACGTGGATTTATCGTCGAGAGCGGCATCGGCATTGTCGGTGCGGGCTACGGCACCGGCCTCACCGCCCGTGCCGGAGTTGAATGAAATCTGAACGTTATAACCTTGAGCGTGAATGCTCCGGATGATCTCCTTGAGCTCCTTGTTTTCGCGGATGACCTGGTTGAGAATCTCGTTCAGCTCATGTACCAGTTTCTCAATGTTCTTGTTCATGGCCCACCTCAAGGCTTCCGACTCTATCATAGAAAATCAGCAGGGAACCTGTCAATACCAGCGGGAAAACATCGATCAGCAAATTCGTGTTCCCACCAGTTAAGATGAGCCCGACCGGCAAAGTTCTCAAATTTCATTCAGGCGGGCGCGGCATAACAGTCATGCGGTGCGACAAGCTCAGCTTCGCGTGGGCTGTTTCTTTAGAAAAGAGGCCAGCGACTGGAGCAGGCTCTTGATGAAGAACCTGAGCTCAGCTCTTGTCTTGCGGGTCTTCTCCATGCGGAAACGCATGGAAAAGCCGTACCACGCCATGAACAAGAGGGCATAAAACGGACCCAGCGGGAGTCGAATAAGAACCGGCAGCACTGGGCGTAACCAGGGGAACGATACGACGATTCCAAACAGTTTGTGCAGGCGCTCCACGTGTCGTTTTTCCCGAGGATCGGGGAAATTCAAAGCACTGTAACTGTTGGTACGCTCCGGAAGCCCGGTGGGCGAGTCGCCGATGAAACCTGCTGCCTCGGTGTACCGGGCGAGTTCAGTTCCTGGCAAAGGATAGAACAGATGCGCGACGGCGTACTGGGGCCGACAGGCGATGTTTAAATCCAGGGTCTGAAGATCCACCGCCAACGGATGAGGAACAGGCAGTGCCAAGATATTCTGTGTCATAAACCGAATCTTGTTGCGATGCAGAAGCCGGCTGAGCGTTAATAACTGCTCAGGTTTGATGTGGCGTTTCAGCAGGTCGCCGGCGACTCCAGAGTCGCCACACTCGATACCGAAGCAGATCACCGTACACCCTGCGTCTCGGAGCTGTTCGATCTGGTGCTCGTTGATATAATTGGCGTGAGTGTTCACCATGAACGGCACACCCACGCGGCGGGGATACTCGGTGGTAAATTCCGCCAACCACTCCGGGCTGCAGAAAGTGAAAATGTCATCGTCGATATATGCAAAGCGCATCCCGAATTCAGCCTTGACCGCTTCCATTTCGCGCAGTAAATGATCAACGCTCCGCCGACGGAACAGCTTGCCGCACGACCGGAACATGTGGTTGTAGGTGTGATTGAAACAGTAGGTGCAGGCGTTCGGGCAACCGCGACTGGCCATGAAAATGTGGGTGGGATTCGAGGCGAGAAGCGGATTCCCCTTGGCCATGATGCGACGATCAGCAAACGGCAGCGAATCAAGATCCTCGACCAGTGGCGCCGGGGCGTTGCGGATCGCCTGGCCCTTGGCGCGGAAGTGCATTCCGGCAGTCCTGGTATAGTCTTCGCCCCGTGAGAAACGGTCCAGGAAAGCGGGAAAACTGATGTCTCCCTCACCGAACGCTACGGCTTGGATGAACGGTTCTTCGATGATGTCCGGAAAAAAGGTGGCGTGCGGCCCGCCCACCAGGATGTACACGCCGGTGTCTGCATAGAGGCGTCGCGCAAGCTCCCGCATCTGCGGGTACTCAGGACTCATCACGCTCAGCGCCAGAACCGACGGGTTCATCCGTCTGACCGCGTTCAGTAATCGCTGATAATCCAAGCCGTCGGCGATTATCAGGTCAGTCTGCCACCCCTGAGTGAGCGCCAGGGCGGAAAGCTGCATGACGCCCAGTCGTTCCATGGTGTATAGATTTTTTACTAGAAAAACAACTTGCTGCGACATGATGCGGTTCCCGAAGGTGATGGTAACACTCCCGGCACGGCGTGTCAAAAAACGCCTATGAGAGACTCCATGGTCCACCGCGGGATTGATTTTTTCTGTTTTTGTGATAAAGTAAAATCAAAAGCGAGATAGTGTGCAGGAGGTGGGCATGAACCGCAAATTTCCTCAGCGTGGGGGTGCTCGCTAATCTGGCTGTTCCGGAAGCCAGGGGCCGAACCCGACCGGGTTGCCCGCACGCGAAAAGCGCAACACGGGAGCAGCCAGCCGGAAGAGCACCCTGAAAAGCGGCCGGATTTTCTTGGAGGAGTTCATCAGACAGCGAAAACTGAATAAGTGGTTTCACAGCAACGAATCCAAGTGATTCGAAAAATTCCGTAGGGAATGACGTAACGGCAGCGCGGGCTGCCGTTACCCTTTTAGTCCCCAACTTAAGGAATCAATATGAAGATCCATTACTTCGGTCATGCCGCTTTCTTACTGGAGGGGTCGCGTCGTGTTCTGATCGATCCATTTCTGAGCGCCAATCCGCTGTGCGATGTCACCGAAGACAACTTGCCGCATGCGGATGTGGTGATCGTGACTCACGACCATCCTGACCATCTTGGCGACGCATTCAGCATCTGCCGGGAGCACGGCGCCGTGTTGTTCAGTTTGCACGAAATCGCCGTGATGGCCGGCCAGCTCGGGATCCAGGCTGAAGGGATGAACGTTGGCGGGAAGGTCAGCGTCAATGGTCTGGTCATCCATCTGGTTCCAGCCTTCCACACGTCGCCCTCCGGCGGCGTGTGTGGTGCGGTCATCGAGAGCGATGGTCTGACCGTCTACCATGCGGGCGACACCGGCCTGTTCGGTGACATGCGGCTGATCGGCGAGATCTTCCGGCCCGATGTAATGCTGGTTCCCATCGGGGACCGCTATACGATGGGACCCGAAATGGCGGCCAGAGCGGTGGAGATGGTTCGACCGAAGCGCGTCGTGCCCATGCACTATGGCACCTGGCCGGTCATCGCAGCGGATCCGATGGTTTTCCAATCACTGGCCAAGGTGTACGCGTCGGTGGATATTTTGCCTCCTGGTTCCAGCATCGACTGTTGAGTCATCCGCTCTGAGGGAGAAACACAGACGGGGAACGTGTTCCCCGAACGCGGTACGATTGTGACCGCCAGTCTCACGTGGACCGGTACACTCAGGCGGGCTGTTCTTGGATCATCCCAACGGGTGTGCTAAGATCGGGCGCCATGAGCCGGTCCCATGACCGTCCCGCGCGGGCGGTATCCGCATCACTGAGCCTGTCGCCCCTGGTCGCGGCCTATCTGGTCACACTCAACGGTCTGGCTGAGGCGGGCGGATGGGCCGGACTGTTTGGCCGGGCAGCTCCGCTGGAACTGGAGATCGGATTCGGCTGGGATACGTTCTTGCTGGAACAGGCGAAAATCCGGACGACGACAGACTTTGTCGGCATCGAATATGATCGCCAACGGGTCCTGGCACTGGCCCGCAAGGCGGCGGCGGCCGGCGTCAACAACCTCCGGCTGGTTTGGGGAGACGCACTGTATCACCTGCCGCGGCTGTTCCCACCGGCGAGTCTCCGACGGGTGTATATCCGGTTTCCCGATCCATGGCCGAAAAAACGCCACCACAAACACCGCTTGCTGGGGCCGGAATTCCTGCGCAGCCTGTTTTGGCACATCGCGGAAGGTGGCGAACTCTTGGTGGCGACCGACGATGCGGAATACCGTGATTTCATTCACGACAGCCTGGGCGCGGTGGTTGGCTTGCACAACACGGCGGCCCCTCGACCGTGGTTGGATTCTGCCCCGGATCTTCCCATGTCGAAGTTTGAAATCCTCTTTCGGACACAGGGTAAAAACGTGTTTTTCTTCCGTTACGCAAGAGGCGCCGGTTTCGCATCGGCTCACGTGGTGGCTGCAACCGAGAAGCTGTCCCGAATCCCTCGGAGGGTGAGCGAAATGCCCCATGTCGTGTTTTCAAACGCCTTGGAACTGGATGCGCTCAACCGGGCATTCAAGCCGTTTTGTTGGCGCGAGGACGAAGTGTTGTTTAAGGTCAACGAGCTGTGGATGGCTTCCCGGGCGAGTGCCGTGCTGCTGGAATGCGTCATCGTGCACGACGGACATGACGAATGTTTCTATGTGGAAGTGGCCAACAAACAGGCAGGTGCTGTCATCCGAGTATCACCGATAAAGGAGGCGGAGCGGACCGAACTTGTCTTCCGTTGCCTTGCTGGCATAGCCCGCCGGTTCCTGTCCTCGTTTCCGGACCTCCGGGTGGCGCGCCACAACCTCGGCGCCTGGGCGCCGGTCGGTATCGACGGTCAGCATCGGCCTGATGTTTTCTGGATTGAGCGGAACCATGGATCCGAACCCACTTCCGTGGAATGATGTCGGTGGTTTTCTCCGCAGACGGTTCGGCGGTCGGGTGAGCAAAGTGCTCGTCAACACCGATCGGCCATGCCCGCATCGCGCGGTGGCGGGCGGTTGTGTGTTCTGTGACGAGGAGAGCGTTCTGCCGTCCTATCTGCACAGCTCGCTGCCGGTAGCCGAGCAGGTGCGTCAGGGGATGGAGGTCCGGAGGCGCCGGGGAGCGATCACGGGCTGCATTGTGTATTTTCAGCGCGGCACCTACACCGCTGCACCGGTCGATGTGCTGCGGCGGGAATTCGAGGAAGCCCTTGCCGTGGATGGTGTGGTGGCCTTGGCGGTGGGCACGCGGCCGGACTGTCTGCCGGTGCCCGTGATCGAACTGCTCGCCGGTCTGGCAATCCGTCGGCCGCTGTTTGTAGACGTGGGACTCCAGTCGGTGCATCCGGAGACCCTGAACCGTATCCGGCGGGGACACGATGCAGCCGAATTTGAATGGGCCATCAAGCGGCTGGCGGTGCTGCCGGGTGTGCTGCCCATCGCCCACATGATTTTGGGTTTGCCTGGCGAGGACGCTCCGATGATGCGGGCCAGTTTCCGCTGGCTCGCCCGCCTTCCGCTCCACGGTGTCAAGATTCACCACCTCCAAGTGGTGCGGGACACGCCGTTGGAGGCCGAATATCGAGCCGGTCGGATTCAGCCCATCGCTCAAGAGGATTATGTGCCGCTGCTGGCAGACGTGTTGGAGGAGCTGCCAGCGGAGTTCGTGATCCATCGCCTGGTGGGTGATCAGCCGGCGCCTGTTCTGCTGGCGCCCCGGTGGACGTGGTCCAAACATCAGGTGCGCCTTGCGCTGATGAACGAATTCAAACGCCGCGGCACCCGCCAGGGCGCACGGGCAGACGGCTGCCGCACGTCCGCTTCGTGAGCGGATCGGGACAATGAAGCGAAAATGAGCGACCTCCTGCTGCATATCGTACTGGTCCAGCCACTGATACCACCCAACACGGGGAATGTGGCGCGATTGTGTGCCGCCACCGGCTGTGCGCTCCACTTGGTGGAGCCGTTGGGATTCAGTCTGGAGGACCGCCAGCTGAAACGGGCAGGTCTGGATTACTGGGAGCACGTGACCGTGAGTGTCTGGCCGGATTTTCGGCACCTGCAACTCGCCATGGGTCCACGCCCGTTCCACCTGTTCAGCTCCCGGGTGAAACGTCCCTACACTCAGGCGCCATATGGCCCCGGAGACATGCTTGTATTCGGGAACGAGGAAAACGGTTTGCCCGATGACCTGTTGCTGGCTCATGCCGAGTGCACCTACACCATACCCATGTGGGGGGCGGTGCGCAGCCTCAACCTGTCCACCAGCGTGGGCATCGTCACGTATGAAGCGCTGCGGGTGATCCATGGCTTTTAACCGCTGACCATGGACCGTTCAGTGAAAAACGCCCTTTCGTGTTGAAAGGGCGGCAGAGAAGGGTTGCTGTTGTCTTGGGTTGCGTTCACTTATACGCAGCAGTCGGGCGATGGTTCCCGGTAAAAACGATCAGCGAACGCGGTCTTCACCGGAATGCTGACCGGTTGGGTCAGCTCGTAAGGGGAATTCTTTTGTGACGGATCGGTCTTTGTGGTGAAATAGTCCCGCGATCACCGGTGGAACGGTCTGGAGAACGGGATGAAGCCGCGGCTCAGCATTATCATCGTCAACTGGAATTCAGGCCCGCGTCTGCGCGCGAACGTGGAGAGCCTGCGGCGGGAAAACGATCCAACCGGTCTTGAGGTCATGATTGTGGACAACGCATCGACCGACGGCAGCGCCGACATGATCGCCGGTGACGCAACAGCCTGCCTGATCCGACTTCTTTCCAACCGCGGTTTCGCTGCCGCCGCCAACACGGCCGCCCGGGAGGCCCGCGGGAATTGGCTGCTGTTTTTAAATCCCGATATCATCCACACGCCGAACAACATCGGCCGTCTTCTCGCAGGTGTGACCGGCCGCACGGAGGCTGTCGGTGGCTGCGGATGCTTGGTGGACACGGAAGGGCGTCCCCAGCGGCATTTTCAACTCCGGCAATTGCCATCGCCGGCCTGGGCGCTGGCCGAACTACTCTTGCCGCAACAGGTAAGGATCAACGGATGGGGGCTGAGACGTCACTTTTACGCCCACTATCCGTGGGACCGCCCCTTCCGGGTGCAGCAACCGGCGGCCGCCTGTCTGTTGTTGCGGACGGACGCGTTTCGCGAACTGGGGGGGTTCGACGAGGCATTCAGTCCCGCCTGGTTTGAGGACGTGGATTTATGCCGGCGTTTGAGAGACCGCCGACTGGATCTCTGGTTTGTTCCAGACGCGCGGTTCATCCATGAAGGGGGATACAGTGCGTCGGCATTGTCTCCGGCGGAATTTCTATCCATCTATTGGGGAAACGCGTGCCGATATTACACGAAACACCATCCGGCGTTCGCGGTGCTTTACCGCCGCCTGGTACCGGTGGGGCTGTACATGCGGGCGGCGGTTGCGGCATCCGCCGACCGCCGCCAGGCTTTATGCGAAGCCGGACGCCGGTTGATGGATCGCATCCGCACAACCGGCACGGACAGGAGCTGAACCGTGGCCGCCAAACTTGCCGTGCAGCTGGTCACATTCAACTCGCGGGAGGATCTTCCCGGCTGCCTGACCAGTTTGGCGGCGCAGACGTTCCGGGATTTCGAGATTCATGTGCTGGACAACGCATCAGCCGACGGCACCCGCGCTTTTCTGAAAGAGCATCGGGCCGAGCTAACCGTGCTGGAATACGCGCCGTGCAATCTGGGCTTCGCCGCGGCGCACAACCGGCTGCTTGCCGGACATGCCGCCGAGTATGTCCTGTTTCTCAACCCGGATACGGAGCTGGCGCCCGACTGTCTCGAACGAGGTGTCGATCGTTTGTCGCGTCACCCCGAATGCGGCAGCCTGTCACCCAAACTCTGGCGACTCGTGGTGACAGATGCGGAGCGTGTGCGGACGCACGTGCTGGATTCCACGGGCATCTATTGGCTTCGCAACCAGCGACACCTGGATCGGGGCAGCGGCGAGCCCGATACCGGGCAATACGACCGGCCCGCGTATGTGTTCGGGGCAACCGGCGCAGCCTCTTTCTACCGCCGGACGTGTTTGGCTGACGTGGCTGTGGACGGAGAAATCCTGGATGAGGATTTCTTCGCCTATCGCGAGGACGCCGAACTTGCGTGGCGGGCCGCCTGGCGAGGTTGGCGCTGCGTGTTTGACCCGGCGGTCACCGCCTGGCATGTCCGCCGGGTGCTGCCTGAAAACCGCCGCCGCACGCACCCGGACATCAACCTGCACTCGGTGAAAAATCGGTGGCTCCTTCGGTTCAAAGACATGCCGTTCAGCATGTATCTTCGCTGGTTTGTCCCCATCAGCCTGCGCGACCTGGCGGTGGTGGTTTACGTTCCCCTGTGCGAACCCCGCTCCTTGATGGCTTTTGTTTCAATTGCCCGGCTGCTGCCCCGATTTTTATACAAACGACGGATGGTCTTTGCCCGGGCCACAGTCTCTCGGCAGGAGATTGAGCAGTGGTTTTACCGGCCGGAGATGCCTTTCGCGACGGGGGCTGAAAACCACGCGGAGTGAATATCACGGTGGGTGGGACAACGCGGATCATGTTTTGCAAACCCGAGTGATGCGAGCACCCAGGGCGCGGAGTTTGGAATCCACCTGGGCATACCCGCGCTCGATCTGGTGGATGTTCCGGATGACCGATTCTCCCTGAGCGGCCAGCGCAGCCAGGACCAAGGCCATGCCGGCGCGGATGTCGGGACTTTCCATGTTTTCGCCATACAGCTTGCTGGGTCCCTGCACGATGCATCGGTGGGGATCACAGAGCACGATCTGGGCTCCCATCGCAACCAGCTTGTCGGTGAAAAACATCCGGCTGGGATACATCCAGTCATGGAACAGCACGCTGCCGCGGCTCTGGGTGGCGGTGACAATGGCAATGCTCATCAGGTCAGTGGGAAACGCCGGCCACGGCATCACCCTGACCTCCGGAATGGCGCCGCCGAGCTCCGGTTCGACAACCAGGCGCTGATCGGCGGAAACCACCACATCGTCGCCGTCCACAGTCCAGTCAACACCGAATTTGTTGAAGGTCATGCGGATCATGCCCAAATATTGCGGCCCGGCGCGGCGGATCCGAACGGCGCCGCGAGTGACCGCGGCCGCGCCGATAAAACTGACAACTTCCATGTAGTCGGGGCCGATGGTGAATTCTGCACCTTTCAGCCGGGTCACACCCTCGATGCGCAACACGTTGGACCCGATGTGGTCAATCCGCGCGCCCATGCGGTTGAGAAGCAGACACAGTTCCTGGACATGGGGCTCGGAGGCCGCGTTGCGGAGGTATGTGGTGCCTCGGGCAGTCACCGCGCCCATGATGGCGTTTTCGGTGGCCGTGACTCCCGCTTCATCCAGCAAAATGTCGGCGCCGCTTAAGCCCTCGCTGTGAAACTGAAACTCCTTGCGGATTCGATCATAATCAGTTCGGGCGCCCAACGCCTGCAGAGCCTGCAAATGGGTGTCCAGGCGCCGCCGCCCGATGACATCACCGCCCGGTGGGGGCAGACGCAGGTTGCCGCAGCGGGCGGTCACCGGACCGGCCAGCAGGATGGAGGCGCGGATCTTCAGGCACAGTTCCGGATCGAGATCGGCGGGCCGGACTTGACTCGCCTGGATGCACCATGTGCCGCCCCCCACATCAGTCACGCTCACACCCAGGCTCTCCATCAAGGCGCGCATGGTGCGTACGTCACCAATGTCGGGGACGTTGAGAAGTGTGACCGGTTCCTCGGTGAGCAGGCAGGCGGCGAGCAGGGGTAGTGCGGCGTTTTTGTTCCCCGACGGTGTGACTTCGCCCTGCAACGGATGCCCGCCCTCGATGACGAACTGCTCCATCTGTTACCTCCGTGCCGCTGTCTGCCGGACTCTGGTCCGCTTATTGTAAACCAAACCAGCAATGATACACAGCCTCCCCTTTCGGTTGATTGTATGGGTTGTGGCGAAACAAGAAACATCTTCGATCGGGTGAGATACAGTTTGGGCAGCACAAACAAATTGACCGAATGATTGTACTGTAATATCATCTTAATATCTGATCGGCGGAGGTGTGGCATGGATGCGATATTTGAACGGCCCGCATGGCGGATCAACGGATTCCTGCTCCTGCTCATCAACTTGGTGATCTTTTTCTGGAGTGTGCTCGGAATCATCACCGCTGCCCGACTGGACGACACATCGGTGTTCGGTCCGCTTGGCTTCGGTATTGCCGGCATGATCGGGGGCAGCATCATGACGGGTGGTTTCTTCGTTGTGCATCCAAACGAATCGCGGGTTCTCATCTTCTTCGGCCGTTACGTGGGCAGTGTTCGCGAAAGCGGTTTCTGGTGGACCAACCCGTTCACGGTCAAAAAGCGGTTGTCCTTGCGGGTGCACAATTTTAACAGCGAAAAACTGAAGGTCAACGACGCGCAGGGCAACCCCATCGAGATTGCTGCGGTCATTGTCTGGCGGGTGGTGGATTCGGCCAAGGCGATGTTCGACGTGGAGAACTACGAGCAGTTCGTAGCCATCCAGAGCGAGACGGCTATCCGGGGATTGGCCAGCACCTATCCGTATGACAGCCACGAAGAGGGAGAAAGCTCGCTGCGGGGCAGCCCGTCCGAAGTGGCGGATAATCTGCGCAGCGAAGTACATAACCGGCTGGAGATTGCCGGTGTGGAAGTGCTTGACGCCCGCATCAGCCATCTGGCATACGCCCCGGAGATCGCTCAGGCGATGCTGCGCCGGCAGCAGGCTCAGGCAATCATCGCAGCCCGCCAGAAAATCGTGGAGGGCGCCGTGGGAATGGTCCAGATGGCGCTTCAAATGCTCAGTGAGCAAAAACTGGTGCAACTGGACGAGGAGCGCAAGGCCGCCATGGTGAACAATCTGCTGGTCGCCCTGGTTTCGGAGCAGGAAACACAGCCCATCATCAACACCGGGACACTGTTTGGATGAGCAAGAACAAACGGTTCTTGCTGCGCCTCGATGACCGCATGTATGCGGCCTTGGAAAAATGGGCCGCCGACGACCTGCGCAGCGTGAACAGCCAGATTGAATATGTCTTGCAGGAAGCGCTGCGCCGGGCCGGTCGACTCAAAACCGCCGGCGCGGCGCCGCCGGATTCGGACGGGACAGCGCCGCGTGGGCGATCCCGAAAGCAGACCTAGAGCAGGCGACGGATTCCACAGGTCATCACTTTGTGTTGCGATGGGCCCAAATGGCGGATATGACACAGGCGAACACGGCGCCCATCCGCAATTCCACATCCTCAGCGCACATCCGGTCATCAATTTGCCAGCGCGACCAGTCGTGGCTGTATGTTGCCGATACATGCATGGTGCCGGCGGGGCCGGATACGCTCCAGCGCTGCCAGTCGTTGCTGTAGATCATGGCGACGCGGAGTGTCCGCCCGCCGCGGGAAACTTCCCAGCGCTCGTAGCTGCCGGAGTAGACGGTTCGGATAGCGATGTCACCGCAATCCCATCGCTCCATGGAATTCGAGTAGGTGGCAGAGATGGAGGCGCTTCGATTTCCAATCTGGACGCTCCATCGGTCGACGGCGCCGGAATAGGTGGCGGACAGCGTGCCGCCTCCGTCCACCAGATCAATGTCCCAACGCTCCCATGATCCGGAATAGGTCGCGTTCAATCCGGTGAAGCAAGCTGAGGCGTCGCGGCGGTCTCCAGCGGGTAGCGCACCGGCACCCAGCAACAGCATCAGGACAAGAACCGGGCGGAACAAGGCTTCTCTCCGGCGACGGGTTGTCAGACATTCCATCTGATCCTCCTGACGAGTAAAAGGTTCAGGTGTATAATAACCGTGCGCAAAACAGGAGGTTGAAAGAGCGACCGAGATGAGCGACAAGATTGCGTTTACCAAGAATTATTCCGACCTGAGCACCAACCAGGGATTCCAGTTTGAATTCTACTGCGATCGCTGCGGATCAGGATTTCGAACCCGCTTCCAGGCATCGACTATCAGCCGGGTCACCGAGGCCTTGAACGCAGCCGGAAGCCTGTTCGGCGGGTTGTTCGGCCAAGCAGCGGACCTCGGCGAACGTGCCCGTTCCGCCAGCTGGGAGAAAGCGCACGACGATGCATTCACTGCCGCCATGGAAGAGTTGCGGCCTGATTTCATCCAGTGCCCGCGCTGCTCCGGTTGGGTGTGTCGGCAGAGCTGCTGGAACAGTCAGCGCGGCTTGTGTAAAAACTGCTCCCCAGACCTGGGTGTGGAAATGGCCGCTGCGCAATCCTCCCGCACGGTTGAGGAGATTTGGGCCCACTCCAAGATGGCGGAGGAAGACCGCGAGATGCTCAAGGAGAGCAGTTGGCGGGAAGGCGCGCGGGCCACCTGCCCCCACTGCGGCGTGCCGCTGGCCAAAAAGCAGAAATTCTGTCCGGAGTGCGGCGGGCCGCTCCAGCAGAAAACGGCCTGCCCCAAATGCGGCACCACTGTTCCCCCGGGAACCAAATTTTGCGGCGAGTGCGGCGCCAAAATCGGGGGGTGATCGTCCGTTACCAGGCGGGCGAATCGTCAGTCATCGAACCAACGGGCTGCCCGGCTTCCACCAATGCGCGGCAATTAAAACTCCGAATCGCCAAGTGAATTGGTTTGTACAAGCAGTCGTCGGATCGCGCGGTGGAGTTAGGATCGGACCGATCCCGGCTCAGCGTCGGCTTCAGCCGGTACGCCGCAATGTCACGCCTGCGGCGCCGATGGGCGTCATTTGATTGGTTACCGGGCTTGCGCCGCGGGAACCGGATTGCGGAGCAACGGATCGGGGCTTGCCCGGACCGCCTTTAGGTTGGGCGGCTTGGGCCACCGACGCGGGGACGCTGGATTGACTGATACTTCCGCTCGCTGTTGCCAAGTCCTTGTTGGTAAATGCCCGGGCGCCGGACTTGGCGGGCATTGCATTCTTCCTTTTCGATAATTCGGCCAAGGTTGTCGGAGAGGATGTGGCCGTGTTTTGGCCAGAGGTCGCCGTGGCGGGTTTTTGGGTAGCGCGGGATTTTTCCTTCCGGGACAGGCCGACTAGGCTCTGTCCAGCGACAGAAAGCGTCAAGACACCTAAAACAAGCCAAAACACCAAGCGTCGCACGGAAACCACCCTCCTCATGACATCAATTATTTTAACATATCAAGCACCCCATCGATATCAGTTCACGTCAACGGAGGCGTGGGTGCAATACCAAACGCCCGGCCCCCGGGTCCAGCTCCAGTCTCGCGACGGCGAGCAGATCGGCGCCGAGCACGCCGTCCAAAGGAGTCAGGGCATAACCGGAGACGGGCCAGACTGCCAATTCGCGCCAGACGAGTGATTGCCCGCCCAGCCGGACGGTCAGCTGCGGGACGAACCGGACCTCACGACTTTCGGTCCCGCCGGCTCCGGCGATCTTGGCGGTTCGTCGCGGCAGCGATTGGGTGCCCAACTTCTCTAAAAACGGCTGGCGCAGACTGGTTGCGGCGGCACCGGTGTCCAGCCCAAACACAAGGGGACGACCGTCGGCCATAGCGGCACAGGCACAGGGGTAACCCATCCAAAACAGGTTGCGCCGATTTTCGACAATCGGTTGTGAAGGTCCAAGCCGGCAGAAGCCGGCCGCCAGGTCCAGTTCAACACTCATGTGGCGCAATGCATTCCACCCGATCAGGCCATCAAGAGCAACAGGATGGCCCAGCGGTCCGGGCAGGCGAAGGTCCCGGTCGGACAGGACGATGGCGGGCAGATTGTAAAAAAAAACACCGCCAGCTTGAAGTTCCCGGATGATCGCACCTCGTACAGCGACCTTGTGCCGCGTGGTCGTGTCAGCGGTTGTCTTGGCCCCGGCGGGAAGGATGCCGCAGCGTCGGGCGGTTGATTCGGTGAGCACGGTCAGACCGGCGCCGGTGTCCAACCAGAGTCGGCTGCTTCGACCATTGACACTGACCATGAGGGCTGGCGTCCCGATTTGACTGGCAGTCAGCGGCAACGTGATGGGTTCGGCTGGTATGACCGAACGGAAGGGTGCTTGTCCCCTGAATGTTTGGGCCAAGATCCGATCGTCGAACAAGCCGGCGCTGTAGAATGGCGCGTAGCGCAGAAACCGATCCCAGTCGCCCAGAAGGAACAAGGTTTCCCCCAGCAGATCGGCCGTCACGCGGCGTTCATCGCCTGGCTCCAGACGGTTGAGAAAGGCAGCCAGACGATCGGCGGCGGTGGCGTAGTCTCCGCCCAGTAAGTCGGCGATGGAGTCAGTAAGAGCAGCTGATGCGAGGTGGAGAGGTGAAGAGCCCGGTAGCGCCAGCGGGAGTTCGGGCATTCGACCGGACAGATCAAAATCCGGCCTGGTCGGCGAATTCGCTGGCCCGTCGGGGGGCTGGATTTCCAGGCGCGGCGGCACGCACGCTGCCAACACACTGACCAGCACGATTGTCAACGGCAACAAGTCGAGTCGATTGGAGTGGGTCTCGTGGCGAATCATTGCACCGGCACCTTGATGTTGTACGCACGATCTGGCGCCATGTTCGGGAACACCGCGGCTGGCCTGCCGTCAGGATTGCCGGCGTGACGGCAAGATCCCCCGGCGCACAGCTACCAACTCGGCGGCGATGCACAGCGCGATCTCCGCGGGGGTCTCCGCGCCGATTCTCAATCCGATGGGACAACGAACCTGATCCAATTCAGCAGAAGTGAAGCCACTGGCCGCCAAAGAAGAAAAAATCGCCGACTTTTTGCGGACGCTACCAATCATACCGATGTACTGGGCGCCGGTTCTCAGCGCTTGCTCGAGCACCTCGCGGTCGTGCTGGTGTCCCCGGGTGACGATGACAATGAACGAGCGTTCGTCGATGGACAACCGGTCCATGCAGCCAACAAAACTGTCCAGGACCACGACCTCGTGGGCATCGGGCAGGCGGGCAGAGGCGGCGTAGTCGATCCGGTCGTCCAACACCACCGTCCGAAAACCGGCGCGCCGGCACAGGGGGACCAGCTCGACGCCGATATGTCCGGCTCCGAAAATGTACACCACTTCCGGTGGCAGGACCCACTCGATGTAAAGAGATCCGCTGTCTGAAGTCCGGTATTCGGGCAGTCCAGCCGTGGTCGGCGGCGTGACCCAGTCGGTTGACAGGTCGGCGAAATAGGACTTAGCCACCACAGAATGACCGCCAACGACCAAGTTCCAAATCGTCTGCAGGGACAAACCTTCACCGCATAAAGCAAGGACCAGAACGAAGGGCTGTCGCGAGGCTATGGCAACCGCTGCACCCGCGACCACAGCGTTGACGTGTGGATCATCTGGCCGGAGCCGGTCCACCAGGACTTCGACCCAACCGCCGCACATCATGCCGGCGGTGGCAGCGTCCTCGTTCTTCATCTCGAATTCCATTCGCTCGGGCCGGCCGGTGCGCAGGACACGCCGGGCGCACTTCATGACGCGAAGTTCAAGTTCGCCGCCACCTATGGTTCCCCAGACCCGTCCGTCGCTGTCCAGAGTCATCATGGTGCCCGGCTCCCTGGGTCCGGATCCGTGCCGACGGATGATTAAGGCGAGGGCTACAGTTCGCCCCTGCGTTAGTTCCCGGGAGATGTGTTGAAAAAAATCGACCGCGGACGCACTCATTGTTCATGTCCTCAGGATTGGCCGTCAGCGGCTTCGATGCGTCGGGCTTCCTGGATGATATTCCGGCCCATCTTGCGAAACACCAAGCCGTGGAACGGCAGCACGAGATACCAATAAAGGCGTCCCCACAATCCATTCGGATAATAGTATGCGGTTTGTATGAGTTCGCGGTCGGTCAGGAGGAACTCAAGCCAGGCGCGTCCGGGCAATTTCATCTGGGCCTGGAGGAGGAGACGGCGTTCGGGAACCAAGTGGGCGACGGTCCAGAAGTCGATGCTGTCACCGACGCGCAGCGCTTCCGGATCGCGACGTCCGCGATTCAGGCCGTATCCGCCGGCCAGCTTGTCGATCAGCCCGCGAAGCCGCCAGAGAATGTTGTACGAAAACCAGCCGTGTTCACCGCCAATGGAAGTGACAGCGCGGTAGACAGAGGCTTTGGTTGTTCCGTTCAAGGCGTAACTGCGTCGGTCTTGAAACACCGCCTGCTCCAGAGGGGCGTCAGGATCCTCGCGGATCTCCCCGCTGCTGTCACTCCAGCGGCTGATGACCTGGCGTTGTTCGATCTCGGCAATGGCGGTGCGCACGGACTGTGCAAACGGTTCGGTCTGAATTCCGGGGAAGAGCTGCTGCGCCCGGTCGTTCGTGACCACTGTTTCCGATCGCAATCCTTCGATCAAGGCGGCGGCCAGTCGGTATGGCACGGGGGTGAACAGGATCAACCAGTATGAGGACAGTTTCGGCGTAAGCACCGGCACGCGGATGATCCAGCGGCGCAGACCCATGGCTTGGCCGGTGGCCAGCATCATCTCGCCGAAGGTCATCGCTTCGCCACCGATATCAATTTCCGTTGTGACGTCCCCTGAAAAGTGTCGGGCGGCCTGCAAGTAGGTCAGCACATCGTTCACGCCGATAGGCTGGGTCCGGGTGGATACCCAGCGCGGCGTGACCATCACCGGCAGCTTCTGGACCAAATGCCGGATGATCTCGAAGCTGGTGGAGCCGGAGCCGATGATCACCCCCGCCCGGAAATGGATGGTCTGAACATGGTCGGGGCGTGATGAGAGGATTGCCCCGGTTTCCATCCGGCTACGCAGGTGCGGGCTGGCGCTTTCAGGCCGGCCCAAACCTCCCAGATACACGATCCGACGAACTCCCGCCGCGACGCAGGCATCGACAAAATTGCGCGCGCTGACCCGGTCCATTTCTTCGAAGTTCGCCCCCTGGCCCATGGAGTGAATCAGGTAATAGGCAAGGTCGATCCCCCGAACAGCGGCGGCGAGCACGTCCGGCTGGAACGTACTGCCCTCAACCACCTCGACGCAGTCCGGCAGTTGCGGCAGTTTGGCGCGCGTCCGAACCAGGACGCGCAGTGCAACCGCCGGGTCGCCGGCCAGCTGCAGCAGGAGGCGCCGGCCGATATAGCCGGTGGCACCGGTCAGCAGGATGTTTCGCATGGGAAGCATTTTCACCGCGAGTTCCGGCGTGAACCTGCAGGACATTATACCAGACACTAGTCCACTCCCGGTGAGGGTGGGGGCGGCGGATCTGTTGACGGACAGTAGCCATCTGATCCGTGGGTGATGTGAAATCCTGAGTATAATGGTATGTGGTGAGGATCAGAATGAGAGACCCGCAAGCGGTTCGCAAAGCATGTACGGTACTGGTCATGTGTATCGCCACTGTCTGGTGCGGAGCGCAGAGTATGGCCGAGTTGGCCTCCCGTTCCCGCGAGGCAGCCGCGAAGGAAACATCAGCCAAAGTCTACACGAACCGGGACCTGAAGAGTGCCAAGGGTCGCATTTCCCAATCCAGCCTGTCCCGGACTGATGCGGCGGAACCAGGTGTTCCGTCGACAGGAACAGCGATTCCGGCCAACCCCTCGTCCGTCGATCCCGACGAAGCGTTCTACGACCGGCTCTTGGACCAATATCAGTCGATCGAAGATGCCCGGAAAAACCTTGACCAGGCGGAAACGGATCTGATCCTGGCGGAGTCCGCTTACCAGCTTGCGCAGCCGTTCGACGTGTTCATGCCGGGCATGCCGGACAACGTCTGGACAATTGAGCGGGAGAGTCTCGCGACCATCGCTGTTCGCCGGGAGCGGCTGGAGGCGGCCCGGCTGGTCCACGCCGCTGCGCAACGGGAATTCGAATATGCCCAACGGGGGCGAGCTGCGCTGCTGCGTGAGGCGCACCAGAAAGGGATCCCGGCCGGAGTGATCCGCCGCGCCGAAAGCAACTGGGCGAAACGATCCAGGTCTGGAGAGTGAACCGAAGCGGCACTGGCCCGCTGGGGCACTCAGCGTGAGGCGCCGGCATCTGGTTCGCGGGATTCCACAGGTGGCAAATTCGTTGGATTTGCGCTCCTGTAGGTTCTGAACACAAACCATTCGCTAGCCGCGAAATTCAGCATATAGCACAGAGCAATGGACAGCAGATTGGCCGCTAGGTAATGGAGGCCGAAAGCGCCGACGAACAGTCGCATCAGGATCAGGTTCCCCAGGATGGACGTGAGGCCGGTGACCACGTTGAAGCGGACGAGCCGGACCAGGAGGTCGCCAGGGCGATGGCGGGTCCGGTCAGCCCAGGTCCAGCATGCGTGCCAGGCGAAATTGTGCAAGATTGCCGCTTCGACGGCGATGAGTGTGGCCCAGAGGTAGTTCAGGCCCAGACCGTCGATCAGTCCCGTCAGGACCAGTAACTGGACAACGATGCCCAACGCACCCACGGCATTGAAACGGAGCCAGTGCCGCGCCAGGTGGCGCCAGTTTTCGGCGTTGGGAGCCGAGGTCACCACTTGGTCTCCTCGCGGTAGAGCTGCCGGGTGTGTCTGATCGCGGTGACCACCAGGGTGGCGAAGATGCAGGCGGCGCCGATGACGCCGCCTACGTCGTAGACGAGCAGCGGCGGCCCAAAAATCTTGGTCATGGGGCGGAACATCAGGGCGCTGTTACCGGCGATGAGCAGGAGCCGCAGCTCGGTAGGACTCAATTTCCAGAACGACATGTGAAAGGCGCCGAGGGTGTAGGTGGCGAGATAGACCTCGATATTCAGCATCAGGTAAGTGATAAGAAGAGCGGCGGCCACCGGGGGCGACATGTAGCCCGACAGCGCCAGGCCGCCCAGCATGAAGCAGGTGCCGAAGGCATCACAGATGTGATCCACGTAAAAACCATAGCGGGGCCGCAGCTGGTTCCGCACCCGAGCCACGGTCCCGTCGAGACTGTCACCAAACCAGTTGACGACCAGCCAGACGCTTGCCAGCATCAGGCCGAGCCGGCTCTGGCTGGCATACCAGTAAGACAGGCCGACGCCGAGCATGGCCAAGAAGCCGAGTCCGGTGAGATGGTCGGGATTAATCCAGGCTGGCAGGCGTTCCGCCATCCAGACCAGCACCCTTTTTTCCAACGGGGCCAGAAAGCTTTGCTGGGACCTTTGCGCATCCTTGAACGACTGTGGTGTGCTCATTTCCGACCTCGGACCCTGAACGATTGGCGGCGGTCTGGCCCTGCGGACAACGGATTATCTGGCTTCGCTGTATGCCTGTTCCAGACCTCGCCGCGCTTGCTCGTGGGAATCGTAAACGTTCGGTATGGCCAGCACACGCCGGTAATGCTGGATGGCTGCATCGCGCCGCCCCAGGAGATCCGACATCTGGCCGGCCCGCAACGTGGCTCTGGCCTCGAGTTCGGAGGCGGCGTTGGGCGTGTTCGCCGCCGCCATAAAGTGGCGGCAAGCCTCGTCACGCCGTCCCTGGGCGGCCAACGCTTCGGCATACTGGTAATGAACCAAATCGGCCACGGACGATCTCGATGGATTGTCCAGCAGAGCTTCGAAGATCCGACGACTCTCCGCACCGCGGCCCAGTTCGATCAGCAATCCGGCCCGCTCCAACTGGAAAACATAATTTTGCGGATACTTTTGGGCGAGGACGCTCACAGTTTGCAGTGCGTCTGCAAGCCGTCGTTCCCGCACGTAGAAAGTCAGCAAGGCGACGCGCGCATCGTCATTGGCCCAGCGCCCGTGCTCGGCGACCGTACGAATAGCATCCAGTCCCCGTTCACGGGAGCCCCTGTGTCCGCCGAGGGCGGCCAGGATCTTCACATAGAGCGGCAAGCTGCCCATGATGTAATTATAGGTGCCGGTGGTCAGTCGGGCGTCCACGTACTCGGGATCCAGTTTCAACACCTGTTCGTGAAGACGGACCGAAGCGAGCCCGTTACGAAGGGCCGAGAAAAACGAGCGGGTCACCGTCGCCTCATAACTGGCAATCAATCCGTGAGCCATACCCTGTAAGTAAAGCGCGTCCGTGTCGTTCGGATGCGCAGCCAGTGCTTGCTGGCTGCGCCCTATGGCGGCGTTGGCGAAAGCGCGCAACCGTTTGTCGGTCGCCGGATCGACCTTCTCCTCGGTTTCGGCAAAAAAGGAATTCCCGCTGAACAGATTGGACCTCAACCGTCGCTGCCGGTTGAGTATTTCCAGCCAAAGCGTGGTTGCCTGGTACAACTGGGCAGCCGGATGTCGGGGCGCCAGTTTGCCCAGCGATTCGAATCGGTCGCGGGCGGCTGTGTAATCCATGTTGTAGAGAGCGTCGAACCCTTCCCGCCTCAGGCGGTCGAATTCATCTGTTTCCTGAGCGGCCAGCCGTGGTTGGGTAGGCTGGAGAACCACCGACGGACGAACAGCCCCGGTGCCGAGCAGCACGACGACCGCATATCGGATGAATGCCTGGTCAAGCAAACGGTGTCTCACGGTGCCCTCTTTGGACATTCGACGCATCCGGTTGGAAGAGGTTCAGGCGAAGCGGTAAGCCGGCAAGGTCCGCCCGGATTTGGAGCGGCCATAGACGAAAGCGCGCCATGAGCCGGAAACCGATTTTCGGGTAACAGCAGGGTATGATTTCGTGCTTGCACCAGGCTCGGAGTGCCGGTTATTTCCCGCCTGGAACTTCGAGAGCCTTGCCCTTTTCAAACATTTCCATGGCCTTGTCGGGTAGTCCCATCTGCTTGTAGATGAATCCTTTTTCCTTATACAGACGGGCCTGGCTTTCCTTCTCCCGAAGTGAGCCCAAACCCATGTCGGCCAACTGGAGCGCTACCTTGTGTTGATTCTTCTTTGAGAGGAGCTCAGAGAGGATGAGGATTTCGTCGACGACGTACTTTTCGTGCTTGTCGGTGAATTTGAGGTCTAGGATTTTCTGAAGTTCCGGTTGTACCTTGTCATACTGGCCTTTGTCGATCAGCAGCACCAGCAGCTCATGCTGGGTCACCGCAATGGATTTTTTGTCTTCCAGCGTCTGATCGGGAGATTCGACAGCCAGGAGCGAGGCGAAAAGCGCCAAGCCGGTGATTGCAATTAGCAGACAGGATTTACTCACCATTGTCCATCTCCATGAAAGGGTTGGCGAAGTGACCGCGCAAGTATGGCGAGAACGGGTTTTCAGGATCCCTCGCCCGAGTATCAGCCGGGGCACCGTGTGTCTGGAAAGGATTGCCCTGGGCGACCACCGCTGCGCGGTAGCGCACATGCGCCTCCATTTCGTGTTGCAGATTCATCGTACTGAAGACGCTGCGTTGAGCTTGCCAAATGAAAATTCCCACCCCGATGATGGCCAGGAGGGTTGCCGCGCTTCCCGCCAGCAC
Organism: Acidobacteriota bacterium; assembly: GCA_012517875.1. Lineage (NCBI taxonomy): Bacteria > Pseudomonadati > Acidobacteriota > Acidobacteriota bacterium. The sequence continues at coordinate 142,653 of JAAYUB010000026.1, forward strand.
CCAAGGGCGGCTGCGCAGATAATCCCACCACCGGTGCGGCTCCGGTGCGGACAGCGCGTCGGCGACCGCCGACCAGATACGCGGAGCGGGTTCCAATTGCGGCAGGTTGGCGACGAGGAGCCGCTGAGCCTCGAGCAGGGTGGCCACTTCGCGGCGGCATGCGGGACAGCTCCGAACGTGTGTGTCAAAACAGTCCCGTTCCCCGACGGGAAGTTCCCCGTCCAGGTATTCAGAAATCTTGCTGTTAAAGTCGCCGCAATTCATGCTTCTACAGATCCTTCGCGAATGTAGCGGGCCAGCCGTTCTCGAATCATCAACCGCGCCCGGTGAATGTCGGTTTTGACCGATTGGGGTTTGCGGCCCACCAGTTTGGCCACCTCCTGGTAGCTGAAGCCTTCCAGGACGGCTAGGACAAACACCTCCCTGTACTTGAGCGCCAGAGACTGGATAACCTGACGGGCCACCTGCTGCAATTCTCCCCGGAGCAACTGTTCCTCGGGGGTGCTGTCCGTGTCTTCCAGGTGGACGATTTCGCGGTTGTCTTCGTCGGTTTCATCGGTGGACACCGTGGGTAGCCGTTTCCGCCGGTACACCTGGTAAACGAAATTCCGGGCGATCATGAACAGCCAGGGTTCAAAACGGGAAGTGTCCTTGAGCGCCTTCATGTTTTTAAAGACCGAGATGAACGTTTCCTGGGTAACCTCCTCGGCGGTTTCTCGAGATCCGGTCAGGCGATAGCTGAAGTTGAGCACCCGTTTGGAATATTGATCGTATAATTGGTGGAACGCGTGGAGATCGCCATCACGGGTTCTACGGATCAGATTGTCAACGTCGGGACTCAACGTCAACGCAGAACACTCTCAAAATAAAATGATTCCAAAGCTCATGGGAAGTTTCAGCCGGTATTTAACTATACCCGCTTTCCACGTGTCAAGAAATTGATCCGTTATACCGCGATGCAACTTTTTGTCGGTGGCGGGATTTAATGTCTGACAATGGGGTTAAATCCCTCGCCTTCAGGCGAAAACTTGAGTTAGAGTACGATGTATGGAGCATTATCGAACATCGGCACACACCCGCTACGATGTGAAGTATCATTTTGTATGGATCACCAAGTACCGCA